>JBDTRQ010000144.1:0-3366 GCA_039931535.1 Ignavibacteriota bacterium | reverse complement strand
AAATGGAATGTTAAAATTCCGATGATGAAATAAAAAAAGAAAGTCATTGCGAGTGAGTCTTCAATCGAAGTAATCTCTTTTAGATTAAGTATAATGATGAATATATTAACCATAAAAATGTCATTTCGAAGAATTCCTCGACTGAGAAATCTGTTACTTAATTTTGAAAACAGATTTCTCACTTCGTTCGAAATGACTTTACTTGTTTTTCTATTTTTTAGCGGAACTTGCCTATCTCAAAATAAAATTAATTTTGAAAATTGTACATTTAAAGATTTTCCTCTTAACGGAAAAATAAAGTTTGTAGATTCTTTTCCTGATATCACAGTACAAATTGTGGATTCATTTCCTGATCTAAAAGTAAAAATTGTAAATTCATTTCCTGATAAGTGCGGCGAATGGCAGATAGTGGAATCTTTTCCGGATGTGAAAATAAAAATAGTAGATTCGTTTGGTGATATAAAAATAAAATTTGTAGAATCGTTTCCTGGTAAGCCTTAAAAAGTTCGATTGTCATTCCGAACTTGTTTCGGAATCTATGGCGAATAGTTAAAGATGCTGAAACAAGTTCAGCATTACAAAATTATAAATATAAAATAGAGGTTCAAATGAAAATCAAAGTATTAGTAGCAGATAAGTTTCCGGATAAATATATCCAGCAGATGAAAGACATTGATCTTGATGTGATCTATAGTCCAAAACTTGGCGAAAAAGATCTTCCCGAAGCCGCAATTGAAGCTGATATTATTGTGGTTCGTTCAACAGTTGTTAATGAAGATACAATTAACAATGGCAAAAAGCTTAATCTAATTATCCGTGCTGGTTCGGGTGTAAATAATATTAACATCGCCGCCGCAAATAAAAAAGGCATCTATGTTGCAAACTGCCCTGGTATGAATGCAGTTGCAGTTGCAGAACTTGCAATTGGAATAATGATTGCTATCGATCGATTTATACCAGATAACGTTTCTGATTTTAACAAAGGCGTTTGGAATAAAGATAAATATTCTAAAGGCAAAGGATTAAAAGGTAAAACCCTCGGCTTAATTGGAGTTGGAAATATTGGTAAAGAAGTTGCCAAACGCGCGCTTGCTTTTGAAATGAATGTTTACGGAAAAGATATTTCTCGTATTGAAGGAGTTCAGATAAAAGACTTTAGCGAGATGGATCAATTGCTTCCGTTGTGTGATATTGTTTCAATTCATTTGCCAGCTACTCCGCAAACAAAAGGCTTGTTTAACAAACAAATGTTTTCTTATATGAAAGATGGAGCTTATTTAATTAACTCATCACGACAAGATATAATAGTTGAAGACGATTTACTTGAAGCTATTAAAGAAAAAAATATTCGTGTTGGTGTTGATGTATTTAAAGGCGAACCGGAAGGTAAATCGGGAGAGGTTTCATCAAAGCTAATGAACAATCCAAATATCTATATTACTCATCATATTGGTGCATCTACAGAACAAGCTCAGGATGCAGTTGCTGAAGAAACAATAAATATTATTAATCATTTTGTAAATAGCGGTGTTATTAATCATTGGGTTAACCGTGCAAAAATTACGGATGCTAGTTATCAGCTTGTTGTAAAACATTATGATAAACCCGGTGTACTTGCTGCAGTACTTGATGTTATAAGAAGCGGCAACATTAACATTGAAGAAATAGAAAATATAATTTTTGAAGGCGGCATAGCTGCTTGCTGTACAATGAAAATACAAACCGCAGCCACTGCAGATATGCTAAAACAAATTAGTGAAAATGCTAATGTGATTAGTGTTAGTCACGTTGAGATTTAGTTTTGTGAAGGGACGTTTTGCTGAATCACCCAATTATTTAATTGGCAGAAATAAATCATTTAGCGAATGTTCGTTGAATGAATATAACATATCAAAAATTAGAAGGGATGGAAATGTCTCTATATTATCATCATGTCGGTGAAGAAGGGGCGGCTTTAAACTTTGAAGCAACTATTTTTACCAAAATCAGAATTGCCGATATTAAAAGATATATTCCTTCAAACCAACCACGGTTTCAGCACAGTTTTTATAACCATTTCTCTACTGATTGTCCCGATGGGAATGCCTGTTGTTGGGGTGTTCCTAAAGGAGCCTCTTATAAAATCGAACGTTTGAATAGAGGTGATTGGGTCTTGTTAATTGATTCTTTGCAAGCACCATTTATGTTGCTTTGTGAAGTTATCGCTTATAGACATGAAGAATTTCGTTCTCTTTCAAATTTTTTGTGGAATAAAAATAGGTATCCATACATTTTTTTTCTTGATTATGAATTCATTAGCAAAAGTTGGAGTGATTTCTGCAAAATTATTGGTTATTCAATTGAGTATAATCCACGTGGATTATTTTTAAATGTTGACGGTAAGATTATTATTGAAAACGGTGGTATTGGGAATATTATAAATAAACTGAAACATTGAAATGAGAACAAAATATTTTAAAACAATTCTCTTAGCGATAATATTTATTACAAAACTTTCTGCTCAAAGTGCTCAAGACCATTATATTAAAGCGAAAGAGATATATTATGATGTCAAATATGATAATTCTTTCAATTATAAAGTCACCACGGCAATAGAACAATTAACTTATGCAATTAAGAAAGATAAGAAATTTGTTGAAGCTTATAGATTTAGAGGACAATTAAAAAATATTCTCCTAGATCATAAAGGTGCGATTAAAGATTATTCTAAAGCTTTAGAGCTAGTACCAAATAATTTAGAAGATATTTCTGCCAGAGCATTTGCTTATAATTTTGATAGACAATATTCAAAAGCACTTAAGGACTATAATAAAGCTATTGAATTAGCTGGAGAAAATAATTTTGCTCTTAGCAATCTCTATTATTCACGTTCATTAGTAAAATTCAATTTAAAACTAAAATCCGAGGCGTGTGAAGATCTAAGCAAAGCCGGAGAGTTAGGTAATTCCGCAGCTTATGAAATGATTAAAAAATATTGTCATTAATTTACCTATAAATTATAAAACCTTTCGCGAATGTGAATTGAAATATTTATAGTACAAAATCCATTGATAAGAGCTTCAGAAAGAAGAAATTAACAACTCTTTATGAACAAACATTTAACTTTCATTTTTACTTTAATGATAGGATTAAATGAACTATCACTTTCTCAGCCAATAACAGAAAGATATCAACATCTTGGCGAGATGTTCATTCCACAATTATCATCTGCACCTTTTCCACACACCGAAAGAACGAATGGACATATTTATGATGATAAAACATATTCTTTTCAGGAACATTATAATGACAGCAGTGTTGCAATTTTTATTCCTAAAGAATTTAAACCTGAAGCCGTAGAACCCATAGAGGCTAAAAATATAATTG
>JBDTRQ010000143.1:0-25139 GCA_039931535.1 Ignavibacteriota bacterium | reverse complement strand
CCTTAGTGAAATGATGCGATTTTGATCTATAAACACAGGAATTTTTACCCCACGGATTTTCCCTGACTCTCCGCTACACAAATATGGCTTGAAATGAGAACCAAAAACCTCGTTTTCAAGCCATTTTCGCATTCAGCACCCCACCTGGTGATACTAAATACCACTACTTTTTACTTAATGATGAGACTTTTATGCGAGGTCTTGGTGCAAAGATAATAACAAATATTTTATTTAAACAAGTCATCCAATATTCTAACCTGATGATGTCTGTGATTTGTTTTGTTGTGCGCATAAATTTCTGTCTCGACTACTGAGCTGTGGCCAAGTAACTCTTTAATTGATTCAAGAGGGACGTCTGATTGAACAAGCATTGTAGCAAATGTATGTCTAAATTTATGTATAAAGGCACGTGATGTAATGCCAGCATTCTTAGCAACTCGTTTGCAAACTGTTAACAAAGAACGCTCCCTTAGTTTTGAACCGTTTGGAGATTTAAATACGTAATCATTTTGTTGGGCATTATTAACAATACTTAAAAGAATATCGTACAACTCATCACTCATTGGAATAACCCTAACTGCATTTTCAGTTTTAGTAGTAAACCCTTCTTTATTACACACATTAACTGTGCGTTCATTCAAGTCGATATCGGTCACTTTCAAATTAGCAAGCTCTTCGAAGCGAGTACCGGTTAATAAGAAAGCTTTAAATGCATTATGATATTCTACTTTCATAGGTTGGGAGAAAAACAATTGTATTTCTTCTTTAGTATAATACTCTGGATGAGGTCTTTCAACTCTAAGGTTCTTGATATGTGCAAAAGGATTCTTTTGTATGTGATCTTTAAGAATTTCTCGTTTAAATAATTCTCGCACCGTTGCAAGATAGAAGTTTATAGTTTTGGGTTTAGCTTTTATTATTTGTTTGTGATTACCTTTATCAAGCTCTCGTTCAGCAACCAAATGCTGATAGAATTTTTCAGCTTTTGACGGTCCGAATTCATCCACATATTTAAGATGGTTGACATTAACAAAATCCTTAAAGAAATCTATAACCGTTTTATATTTCTTAATACTATTGGGCTTAAGGTTTTGTTTTGATCTCCTGTACTCTTCAATTGATTCTTCTAATAAATGTCTCGCCTTTATAAGTTTATTATGGACAAGTTTGGTGTCATATTTATTACGTTTAATTGAGGCTTCATATGCATCAGCTTCGCTCTTTTTGTTAAAGGTTCTTTGAACTCGTTTACCGTGTTCATTTACTATATCTACAATATATTTTCCGTTTGGCTTTTTGATTATGGACATTTTATACTCCTTGATAAATTATTTTTGCTAGTTCGTTTATTGAAATCATTTTTCGGTCTCCCAGACTTACACTTTTAATAAATCCATCAGATATTTTCTTCCGAATGAATTCAGGTGATACACTTAGTGCATTTGCGGAATCCTTAATGCTAAAAAGCATTTTACTCGGATACTGAGCTAAGGTAGCTTTAAGAATCTCGCTATAAGTTAAAAGATCATCTTTGGGACAGGTACTTTTCTTAATACTTTCAGAATAGTTACTGTCTGATAGTTCGGTTTCAACTGTTTGATTTACTACTGGTTCATCCAGTTTAATTTTTCTAGGCATTGTTTGCAGTATTTAATTATTATTAGGCTTCTTGATATAGCTGGTTAAAAACATTCAGTCATTTATTAGTTTTTAATTATACTCTGCAATAAGTACCTCATAATTAGTGTGATCAATAGATGAATGAGGCAAATGCATTTCAGATGTAAATAGGATCAGTTTAAATTGGTATTTAATACGTGATATTGATTTTATGATTAATTGAGATGAAGTTATTTATGAATTTTTACCCTTTAGCTAACTCATTGATTAGTTTTCTATCTTTCAATCCCAGCAACCATCCTAAAAATATTAACTACTATAATATTCTCTGAACTGTTTTGGTATCGAGTATAGTAAGTCATTGTTTTTAAAAGAATTAGCGGAATTAAAAAACATTTGCAATGAATGAGCTCTTGTAAGATAACGTGGTTAAAGTATTAAGCAATTGCTTTATAAAAAAACTGATTAATAAACACATAATACTACACAGGACAGCCATATTCAGGCTGCCCTGCATATAATATCCCCCTCTAAATTTACTTCTTCCCTGATCTGGCTATGAACAAAGTAATTGCAATTCTTGATACATCAACCATTCCATTTAGTTCTGATTGTATTTGCAGTGCATCTTTGTAACTGTGAAGCATTGCATCGTAGTATTTATCAGAAGAACTATTTGACACCGATGATTGAGTTTCATTTGCAGGTGCTTTGGTTGACTTGGTAATGACCTCGGGTACATCGATAATGTATTTGGTAACGAGTTTATTCCCTTTCTGCTCGGCTGATTTTGTTACTGTTGCTTTGTCCCCTCTTCTCAAAGGAAGTAATCCCTGATGAACTTCTTCCGGTGCAAAGAAAGCAAACTCAGAATCTTTTGCCTTTACAGCATACAAGAAATAATCTCCGTATTGTGATTTACCTACTACAGGTTCATCGTATAACAACTCTATTTCAATAGGCTGATTTAACTGCAATTCTAATTTTCTACGCTCTGTCATTTTAATTGTCCTTCCTGTTTTTAAGTTTATAACTAAATTCTTCTTTACCCTCGATAACAGTGATACCTTTTGGAATGCGGCCTTTCTCTTTTATGTAGGCTTTTATTTTATTGAGATCTGGTTTGATTTCTTCCGGCTGGGTTTTGATCATATCAACTGTTGCAGATTTAAGGAATTCATTTAGATCAGTGATTTCTACTTTGTCCGGTTTCTTATGGAACTTCAAATCACCGTTAGGTAACTCTATTGTTTTCTTTCCTTCTTCAATAATGAAGGCTTCAAGCTTTCTGGATAGAAATTCAATCTTATCCTGAAGTTTAGAGTTTTTAATTAATGACCATTCTTTAATGATCTCAATTTCCTTCTCAGCTTCTGCAAAGTTGGATTCTATTTCAGATTGGAGCTTCCCAATCTCAATCAAGATTAGATCATAATAAGCAGCGGTTTGCTTTATCTCTTTTTGTTCCGCTTCAAGAAGCAGTTCATCAAGAAAATTATTTTCGTTCATTATCGTTCTCCTTTGTTTGGATTAATTCTTTAGATAAGTTTTTTAGATACTGTTCGATAGCTTCGTTAGCTAAATGAGTGATTGGCTTCTTTACCTGTTGCTTTAACAGATACAAAGCTCTTACGTGCTGTTCTTTTATTTTAGGCGAATACATCTATTTCATCCTCCATCTCTAGGTTGTTTCCACATACCTCGCAGTAATTGATGGTTGCTTCACCATAATACCTTGTAAGTGCAAGACACCACGGACATTCAACCATATCATCTGTATTTTTGTTATTTACGTAAGGTCTTGAGTAACTCGGGCCCTCAAACCATCTAAATCGTTTGGAAGTATATCGCCTATAAGTATCAACCCCATCTTTGGTTATAATAAGAGCGTGGTTATTTTCCATCGTATAGTGATGGTAGTTCTTTTCGCCCAGATTAAATCCAAACTTTGATACCTGTTTTATACTGAGAGCTTCCTGTATTATTTCCTTTTCTGAACAGAAGTAAAGGACATCATCTTTTGTATCAAGGTAAAGCTCGATAGGGTTATCTTTCTTGATCAGTATAAGTTTATCCGACTGCATTCGATCAATAACAGCAACAGCGAATGAACCTTCAACAAGTTCAAAAAGACGTTTGATCTTATCAACTTTTTTTGTTGAGGCAAGTACAGCCAATACAGCTTCTGAATCTACCTGTGCATCTCGCTGTTTCTTACCAAAGATTTCTTTGTCGTTGTAGATGATTCCGTTATGAACGATTGCTACACCTGACTTAGAGTAGAGTGGATGATTATTTGCATTATTCTTTTCTGAACCTTGAGTTTTCATCCTTGTATGAGCAATGAATATTCTTGGTAGAATTAAATCTTCCCACTCTTTTGTCTTAATCATTTCTGATGATTTTATCGCTGCTTTATTTACATTTAGATTATTATCTCTGATAAATGCATAACCACTTGCATCCCTGCCTCTTGATTCAAGAAGCGAGAACATAGTTGTAATTTTTGCTTTATCAGGGAGTGTTTTGGAAAAGGCATAATAGCCCATTATTCCACACATAGTTTTATTCCTTATGATTATGAAATGTTTTTATTATTTAAGCTGCGGATGCAGCAGTGTCGGTGTTTGAAGTGAGCGCTTTGAGCAGATCAAGTGTAGTATTTGGATTGTTAGTCCTTAAGTCATCAGAGATTCCTAATCTCCTGGTACCTGCTACGAATTGAACATTTAATTGAAGTTTTCTGTCGGCAAGGTATTTTTTAACCTCATCCATAAGATCAAAGCTTGCTGTAATTTGATACTCTTCCCTGTTCACAAGTCCATAACAGTAAAGAGATTTATCAACGAGCCCGATTTGTTTACGCAGTTTAACAAGTGTATGATCGTTTTGATTTATTTCAAGAGGCTTCCTGTTATCAACCTTTCCTTGAAGCCAATTGCGAGAAAGGTGAACTATCAACTGCCTGTCAAGTTCATTTACTTCAGGATTATCAGGACAATTATCATCGTGATTCTCATCGTAACAACTTTGACAGTAAGCATCTCCACAATCATCATAGATTGCCTCTGATCTAGTAATTACACTATCGCATCTCGAGCAATAGGTATAACCATCATCGAAACAATCCGCACATAAAATAGTTGAATGTGCGTATCTGATTTCATCCTGAGCTAATTCGGTGTTACAAACTTCACATCTACTCATAGCACACCCCACGCCGGAAGAATGTTCTGATTCCAGTTCCACTTCTTACCAATGAGTAAATCAAGTTCCTTGAGGCCTTCCCTGCAATCGTCCGGTATAGTCACAAGTATATTCTTAAGATTACGAATGAATGTGCAGCTATGTTGCCTTTCTTTAAGATGATAGAAATCAAGGTTATCTTCTGCAACACCTAATACTGTTAGTTTTGCGAGGGTAAGTGTAACCAAAGTAGTGGAGGGTGAGAGCAAAAATGAACCTGGAGTACGGTACTCAAATCCATAAGACTTTCGCCTGTAAGCTCCTTTCTTTCCATAACCGCTTCGTTCTCTTTTGTTACGTTGGTCTCTATCATCAATACAATTGCTTAATGAACCAAGAACTGTATCCAGTGAATCAATAATTTTGGATTCAGGGTCAGTAGCAAAATGAAGATGGCCACCAATCGGATAATCGTGGACGTAATGACCTGCGAGGAACTCAACGTCTGGAGCTTTAGAATGACCATACTCAATGATAATCTTAATCTTTGCAGTAAGATCAAGTGGACTCTCTGAATAACCAGGTCTTATTTCTGCTGTTGATTCACATCCATCAAGACCGAATGATGAATTTGATTTAAAGTATCTATGTGCTGGTACGAAACTGCCTTTTTGCTGGCATATAAGTTCCGGGTCGCAACCTATTGTAAACGACATAGTAATCTCCTTAGAATTTTTATTAATTGTTTTTTAATTGAACGGATTAAAGAGACTAAGTGCCGGGCCCGGACTTAGAGTTTTAGATTAGTCTATCTGAAGAGTAACGAATGAAGAAGTATTTAGATCATCATCGCGAATAATGGTCTTACATTTGGGACAACGAGTTAGTCCACCTGCTATTGAAGTAATAACTTTAGGTGGATCTTTTGTATCGCCGTCTTCTACAAACAGAGTAACGAACTTATTGTTGCATTGAGGACAACGAATCTCATCCTCAATCCATTCTAACCAACCGGACATATAGTTTTCACCTCCTTTGAAGTGTTTTGAATTGGATAAAAAAATAGCCGCAAGCATTTAATTGCTTACGGCTTAATGTTGTTAATTATTTGGGACACCCGTGGGCTCGAAACGTTTTTAAAAAGGAGTCTCTACCCTACCACCTTGATACCCGGTCATTCACTACGCACAAGGCTTTTGGGAGACCCGTGGCCTCGAAAGAAATTCAAATTCTTCATACTAATAGAAAGAACTGAATTTTGGGAAAATATAAAATGGATCTCACTGAGAGATTTAATTGACCGTTTTAATAAAAAACCCCGATACTCAAGTACCAGGGCTCTGTCTTAAATCAGGTTAGGGGTGAATCTTCATTAAGCACAAAATATTACTTTAATAAAACCATTTTCCTCATTGCAACATAACTACCAGTTTGTAATCTGTAAAAATACATTCCACTCGAAAGTTCGTTGGCATCAAAATTCACAGAATGTTTGCCCGATTCTTTTTGTTCATTCACTACAGTTACAAATTCATTTCCGAGTACATCATAGATCTTAATTGAGACAAATTCACTTATGTTTGCAGCTGCTTATTTATCAGTTAATTACCCAATTCCACCTGTTATAGAAATTGAACCAAACAATAATCCTAATTTTCAGTCCTGGACTGCCGTTGACATGCACACTACCGAGGGTAGAGAAATTATGTATAAAGCTTATGATAAAATTAGTTTATTATCCAAGCAAGGTGAATTTATAACATTTTATTTTGCTGGTGCATTATGCAACAAAGTTCAACCAATGTCATTTTTCCAACTTATGAAAGAATATAAAATTGAACGTATGGGTTATACACGTGATCAGGCAATAGGAATATGGAATCAATTAAGGCCATTGATAATTCAAATGTCTAAAGTCGATGTTGATTTAATGCTTGAAAGAAATAATAATGTTAAAGATGATTCGGATCAGTTACCTTTATTTCCATAACTGGTCCTGTTCACTGATCTCAGCAACAGCACTAAAAATGAGAAGAATAATAGCCGGGTAAAACCTCCAGCTTATGAGGCCTGTAATACCATTCGCATGCATTCTTCCTCCACGAACAACAATCCTTTATCTTTATCGCCGGCGACGTCCATGGCTCCGCCAGGAACCAAATCTTTTTCTAAAATATGGATATTCTCACCAGGAACACCAGCATCTTTTACTAAATATACAGCACTCGCAAGTCCTGCAATTCCGCTACCAATAAGATACACTTTTGTATCTTTCAGATTTTGTCTTTTTTCTGTATTCATTTAATTTTCCTTTAAATTATTTCTACTCGTATGGTTACACATAACCTGGGCACAAAGCAATGACGACGCGTCAGAATGAATATACAGCTTTATATATCCTTGACACCAGTATCACTCTCGCCTTGATTTAAATCTTCCCTGGCCTGTTTTGCCAACTTCTGATAATTGACGCGAATTTTTCCGAGTTCCTTCTCGTCCAATTCCTCTAAATCCAATAGCGCATTATGTGCACCTTCTATCACACGGATCAATTCGTCCAATTTTACTTGCAATGCCATAGAATCGCTGTTCTGTGTGTTTTGTATCAGGAACACCATAAGAAAAGTCACAATGGTTGTGCCGGTATTAATAGCCAGCTGCCAGGTATCATCGAATTTGAAGATCGGTCCTGTAATCACCCAAATAATGATTACCGATACAGCAATCATAAAGGAAATAGGCTGGCCGGTTTTCCGGGCAGTCAATTTTGCAAAGCGCGTAAATCGGGAAGTAGATTTGGTAGGCTTCATAATCATTCTCCTTATTTATTTTAAGATTCCAAGTCATTAAAGTAATTAGTTGAAACTTCTGAAAAATTAATTGACAATTTATAAAAATTTAAATAAGATTGCTTCAAAAAAATAAGAGAATAAAATGTGAAGCAACAAAATCAATAATATGGATCTATTTACTTCAGCTGCCAATGATAACTTTAGCAAACATATAAAAACTCAATCCGCCGCCGCGGAAAACAAGCATTAGAAACAATAAAAGCAACTATAAACTGGAATAAGTTATTAAAGCCCATTGAAGAAATAATTTCTAAGGAAAAACAAAACAATTCATCAGTTGGTAGAAAAACTTTTGATTTGTTGGTAATTATAAAATGCTTTATTCTTCAGAGCATTTATAACCTATCCGATCCGCGATTAGAAGAAGAAATAGCAGACAGAAGGAGTTTTTCCCAAATGGATTGAGACTGTGTAAAAACTGTGTTTGTCACTTCGACCGAAGAGAGAAGTCTTATATAATTAAAGATTTCTCAGTCGAGGACTCCATCGAAATGACTTTTGGAGAGTTTTCACACAGTCTCGATTCCTATGGAACAAATATTTCTTGATATCAATAGTAATGATTCAATTCCAGATGAAACAACCATATGTAGATATCGTGAGATGTTCGCCCGACTAGGCTTAGATAAGAAATTATTTAATGAGTTCAACAAACAGCTTAAAAGGACTAAATCTGATAGTAGGCAAAGGAACAATAGTGGATGCAACAATCAAACAAGCACAGGCTAATCCACAATCCAACAGAGACAATGACGCTGACTTTATGAAGAAACGAGGTAAAACTTATTATGGTTATAAAGGACATATTGCTCTTGATGAACAAAGTGAAGTGATAAAAGCAGTTGAATTCACAAAAGCCAGTTTTCACGACTCAAGGGTATTTGAACAATTAGTTGACTATTCAGAGCAAGCAGTCTTTGGCGATAAAGGATATGCGAATAAACTCAGAAGAAAGAAACTTGAGGCAAATGGCATTTTCGATGGTATCCTGGCCAAGGGTTATCGAAATAAGCCCTTGAGTAAATCAGAGAAAAAGTTCAACAGGTTACTTTCTACAGTCAGGAACAAGGTTGAAAGACCCTTTGCTTTTATGAAGCAGGTATTGCAATACCAAAGATGCAGTTACTATGATCTAAAGCGAAACAGATTTGAATTTATAATGGGCGCTTTTGTTTACAACATTAGGAAGTTAATAACAGCAACCTCTTAAGGGACTATAACAGTAGTTCAAGTTGAGTGCTTTGGTTTTCAATATGTCAAAGAGCAAATAAATCGATCAATTACATAAAGTAAAGAACAATTAAAATTCTATAAATCAATTTTTAATTTCTCTATAATAAATATCGTTATTTTTCAGAAGTCTCTATGAGTTAATTTATAAAAATCATTGTTCTGCCATTAATTCAAAATACTGCAATCGAGAAAGCTTTTTGAATAATTATCAACTAATGAGAAATTTAATTCATCTTTCTGATAATTCTTATGTCGTGTTTATTTATCCTGCCAACAATAAAAAGATTAAACAACAAGCTGAGTTTGCTAAGTCGAATTTTGTAAAATCTGATTTTCAGCAAAATGTTATAAATTTGACTTGGGAGCAATTGTTGGTATCTGTGGATTCTAACATCGTGGATTCAAAAGAACTGAATAAACAAATGACTGATTTTAAAGATAAATATAAAATAAAGTCCAGCAGGTAACAGCGTTTTTCATAATATAAAGCCGAGTTCCAAATGAGAAATATCGCCAAAGAAATTGCAAGTGAAATAATTGAGAGTGATAAACCAAAAAAAATTAAAGTTAGAGGTTTAATTAAGAAATTTGGATTTCTTCATCGCTCTGAAGAAAGTTCAAGAAAAATAACTCAACTCTTGGCAGAATTTAAAATTTATTTAAATCCTTCAATAATGAAAATTGAAGAGAATTGGAAATTGTCGTTAGATGATAAAGTTACCCTTTCGCACGAAATTAATAAAGATAAAACCATATTAAATGTAAAAGTAAATTCAAAATTCAATGATGATAAATGGTTTGACCAACTTGAAAATAAATTTTTTCGTACTGAAAGAGAAGTAGAAACTAAATTTATAATCCCTCTACTTTATAAACTTGACTATTCTGAAAATGATAGATTTGATGGAATGACTTTTAAAGCATATAGTGGTTCAAGACCAACTATTTTAGAAACTGACAGCGCATTGTTTGATTCAGGAAATGAATTATTAGCTAATCAAGTATTGTTAGTTGTTGAAGCAAAAAGAGAAGATAGACTTACAAAAGAAGTTGAACTTGAAAAGGCCCAAAAGCAAACAAAAAGTTATGCAATTTGGTTAAGTTGTCATTTTGGATTAGTGACAGATGGACGCAAAATTCAGGTACTTGACCTTTTCCCAAATATAGGTGGAATTAATGTGCTATTCGATTGTCAGATTAAGGAATTGAAAGAAAGATTTATTGAATTGTATAATCTAATTGGAAAGAACATATTAGTAAAGTATTATGAAAATATAGCTAATTAAAATACTATGCTCACAATCCACCAACATCCTTCGTTTCGGTTTGTATTTGGGTCATCCAGATTGAACAGTTGAAAAATAAATCAGGTCTAATCGTAACGAGATAAAAATTTTAAAAGAAAGATTTGCAATTCTTAATAAAAAGCAGAAATAAAATTTTTAATTAATACCACATCTAATTTTATCGCTAATAATGGTTCGTTTTAAGAAGCAAATTATGAGGTCAAATATTTCTGTATTTAAGAGCGTATTTTTCAAAATGCATGCGTGATTCTGCAATATTAATATTCTTAGCTTTAGCGATTTCCTTGATTTCATTTTTAGACTGTTCTGACATTTTACAGCCGAGTATAATGCCAACGATAATTCCATCAGGCAACACAACATTCTCACCAGCACCTTCATAAACAATAAGACGATATTCATTTTCATATTCCCATGCTTTAGACTTTATCGTTAGTGGTCGCAGCATAAATTCAATATCATTTTCTATTGTAGGAATCATAATTGGATATTCTTCTTGATAAATGATACTTCTGGACTCTAATATCTTATTCTTTTTAAAAAAATATTGAGTACAAAAATCAACTAATACTTCGTAATTAAACTCAATGCAAAAACCCTTGTGATGTGCGGCGTAATGTGACCACATTAATAAATGATGATATTCTCTGGCAACTGAAAATATTCCAAACATTCGGCTATTAAAATCGGAAGTAATTTTAGCTGCCCCTTTTAAATAATTCTCACCTCTTGCAAACCCCTGCTTAACCTCAGCACGTGCTCGTTTTCTCATTTCTTGTCTTGAAATATGTGGTTCGTCATGTTTGATAACTCTACAATATGCTTTCATTAGTTCATTGTCGTTTATTAAATCATATCGAAATGGTATCGTGGAATCAAAAGGGTCATTAAAACTGTTCGGAGAAGCAAAATGGATAGTATTGTCTCTAATTATCATTTTGTGATTGTTGTCTTCCCAATTTCTAAACTTAAATATGCTACTCATTTTAAACCATATAACAAGTATTTATTAAGAAATACCACTCATTCAATTTTTAGCAATACTGCCTATAAGGACTGACTTTCCTGTATATAAAAATATTAAATTCCATTATTATGGTCTTTGTCCAATTGTCCATAATAATTTATCAACGAATCGATTATATCTAATCTTTTCTATTTCTCTAATCTCTTTTTTGAATTCAGCTTCTATTATATTTACATGTTGTTCAACTGATGCTAAACAATAATCTATATCTGATTTGTTTTCTTTATTAAATTCCTTCGTAAGTGGTAGGTACTCAGCATAATTATTATTTTTTAATCCAACCGCACGTTTAGTTAAATTATCTATTGGTAAAATTTTCCAGGGATTGTTAAGAAATAAAATTTTTGAAGCTAAAGAAGTCATCACTTTTCCATGAGTAATCCCTTTTGCTTTCAGAAGCGCTGCAAACTTATCTATATCATTTGAATTTTTATTAGTTATCCAATCAGTAGTAAGGTTTAATAAAGTATGTGTTTTAGTTTTTTCAATATTTCTTGCAACACGAAATTCGTTTATAAAAGATTTAAATGAACCTTTAGATTTCTTTAAGTATTCAGTTGTATCGATTTTTCCATGCTTGTATCTCTGAAAATCACGAATGTACGTTAAGTCAGAATGATAATACTGAAGTAAATTTCCTAAAGCTTTTATTTGATTTAATGTCATGTAAAATTCTTGAATATGTTTTCAATCGGAGTTAGTATTTGTTCATTACTTGAATAAGTAGAAGGCCAGACGTCTCTAAGCAAGCAGAAATACTTTTTATTTAATTGACTACTTTTTCCAAATCCGCCCCAATTACTTCCTGTCATAACTAATAAAAATGATTTTGTTTTTGGAAAATCGATTTTAAGTTTCAAATCTCTATCAAGATATTCTTTCTCCCAATTATTCCTATTCCAACCAAGCTGAGTTTTACACTCTATAATTCCAATTAACTTATTTTGTCGCCATATTGAAATGTCGGGTCTAATTGAGTTCTTGTCTTTTTTTATCTGCCTTTCAGAATGGGCTTCTAATTTCCCACCAATCGATTGTAAATATAGTCTGAGAAAGAACAGAATTATTTCAACAAAATAATCTGAACCAGCAGTCAAATATCTCTTATCAAGAAATGTCTTGATTTGTCCTTGAGTTAAGTAATATGCTTTTAATCTTGCTAAAATTGCCTCAGTAATTTCTGTTTTTGTCAAATCAAATTTGTAATTGTTTTTGATGTTCTGGTGTGAATTTTCAAGCTGTTTGAATGTTGCTCTTAAACTCTTAAGATATAGTTTATCGAAATCTTTTAATGTTTGCATACTTCTAATAGTTAATATTTTACATCTAATTGTCAATGACAATTTGTTAACAGTATGAATTAAATCTTTAGATTTAAACCGGCTATTTTTATTCTGCCTCTGTCATTTCAGTTTGAATTGGCAATTCATTCATTGGTCTTAATGATGTATCAACAGGATTTAGCTCTGGAATATCTTTATCCATGAGTGTTCCACCAATTTCTTTTAACTTTTTAACTTGTGGAATAAATCTGCTTTCTAATGACCCGACTACCTTATTGTAATTTAATGTTGCTGAATTTAGATTACTCCCAACAGCGGCAATATGTTGTATAAGGGTTGTCACTCGATTATAAAGTTCAACTCCGGCATCTCTGATTTGATAAATGTTTTCTGCAATACTAACCTGTTGCCAACTGAAAGCGATGGTTCGTAACATTGTGATTAATGTGGTTGGAGTTGCGAAAATGATTCCATTATTAATTCCGTCTTCAATTAGAGTTCTATCAAATTCGAGAGCTGCTCCAAATGAAGATTCAATTTGAAGATACATAATTACATAATCAGGAGAATCATCAAATTGACTCCAATATGCTTTCGCACTTAATTGTTTCAAGTGTTCTCTAACTGCTGTCGAATGCTTCTTTAATAATTCTTTCTTCTCATTTTCGTCAGTTGTTTCAAATGCTTGCATATAAGCAGCAAGCGGAACTTTTGCATCTACGATGACTCGTCTTTGTCCGGGAAGTTTCACAATCAGGTCTGGCCTTAATTTCCCTTCATCAGTTGTTATTGATGCCTGCTCTTCAAAGTCGCAGAACTCAGACATACCAGCAAATTCTACTACTCTTCTAAGTCCAATTTCTCCGTATTTACCTCTAACTTGTGAAGTTTTCAGAGCAGTTACAAGTGTGTTCGTTTCTTTTTGTAATTTTTCAGTTGTTCCCTTCATATTGTCGAGAAACACTTTTATTTCAGAATATGCTCCTTGCCTAGCTACTTCTATCTCTTGAATTTTCCCGTCAAATTTTGTCAGGCTGTCATTAAGTGGCTTTATCATTGAATCAATCGCTTGCTGTCTTTTATCCAAATCTGTCTTGGATTCGTTTATATGATTTTCTAAGGCGGTTTTAGCTAAATCTAAAAAAGATTGATTATTACTTTTAAGAGCATCTGCGGATAAAGAATTAAAGGCTTCTCTTAAAGCTGAGTTCGCATCACTAACAAATTTCTTTTGTTCCTCAATCGCCTTTATCGTCTCATCATATTTTGCAGAAATCTCCGCATTTTCAGTTTTTAGATTTCCAAGCTCTGTATGGGAACTATCATAATCAGATTTTACCTTACTTAACTGCTTTGCTGTTTCTGTGAATAGTGTCTCAAATTTGACTCGCTCTCTTTGTTCATTTTGGAGTTGTTTTATTTCACCATCAAGTTTAGTCTGAGTTTCATTAAGAGTTTTGATAGTTTGTCCATGCAAATTTTTTTCATTTTCAAGTTGTGTCTGAAATTCTCCGATGATTTTATTCTGCCTTCCATTTGCAATTAAATAACCGATTATTACTCCAATAGTAAGACCAACTAGCGAGAGTATTATTGTTGCTGTATCCATTTGTAATTTTCCTTTTTTGTTGCTATCAACCTAATTTTATTATAAATAAATGATTGAATTTTCATGCAAGTAACTTTTCTAATTTAGATTTCCATTTTTCCCAGTCCGGCATTTCTTTCGTTTGTAAATCAATGAACTTTTGTGTGTGGTCATGATAGATAAGATGACAAAGTTCATGTATGATAACATATTCTATACAAGCTTTAGGAGCTTTAATTAATTCAGGGTTCAAAATAACTTTACCTTTTGCCGTACAACTACCCCAACGTTTTGTCATTTCTCGTAATACAATTGAAGATGGTTCTACTTTGTGTTTCTTAAATTTATCAATAAGTGGAATTGCTACAGCTTGAAATTTTATCTTTGCGTTTTTTAAATACCACTCACGTACTAACTGTTTAGCTCTACCTTTGTTGGCTGTTGAAACTTCAATAAACTTTCCCCTCAACTTTACTGATTCAAGTTTACTCTTTTTGATTTTTAGGCGGTATTGTCTACCAAGATATAAATGTGTTTCCCCACTGATAAATTTTCTTGGTGGTGTCTTTGGGTGAAAATAAAGGAAGTAACTTTGTTGCTTTATTATCCAAGGAGCCTTCTTTTTTAATATTTCTTTTACTTTGTAAAGCGGAGTATTGAGCGGTGCTTTTACTAAGACATTTATGTCTGGTGTTACAGTAATGCCTAATGATTTTCTACCCGAATATTCTATTTGAAAATCAATCTGCTTTGAACCGAATTGAATAAATGATTTCATTACTTATATCGTAGTTTAGCTACTTCAATACACTGATTTGCAATTTCATCCATCTCTTCAAATGAAAGATTGATGTTGTATTTATCTCTTACATCATCTATAAAGTAATCGCCGATATCTATTAATAGTCTACCAGTGATGTTCGTTTTGTACTGCCAGTCAATTATTGGAGTTCCATTATCTAAGACATCCTGTTGAATCATTTCATCAATGTTTAAGGCTGCCTGGGTGGAAATTTCTCTTCTTACAACATCATCTTGAATTTTATCATTTAATGATTCCACACATAAGCCATAAAATGCTTTGGCAACATCTTTGTCTTTCAAAATTTCAGGGATATCGCTATCAGTATGTGCTAATACGTTATCCATTATTTCCTGAACTCTATTCAAGTATTGTGTTTCGGAAATACGATTTGCTTCATACTCTGCGATGGAATCTTTCAACAATTGTGAAAATTTTTTATAAAAAGCAGGGTCCTCATCCATTTTTTCCGAGATATGCTTTGAAGTTCTACTTGCTATTTTATCAGCTTTTGCTGCCTTGCCGATGGTGTTTTCTAATTCTTGTTGAAATTTGTCCTTATCAAAAATATTTACCAACTCTGTTATCGTTTCTATTTTTTCAGTTGTAATGTGTGTATCAATGAGTTTTTGAATTTGTCCTTCATATTGCTTGTAGTCAACCTCATCACTGTACCTTTCCACCACTGCCAAACGAAGTTTTAAAAACATAGCCAAATCTTCTTTGTATTTATTTATTGCTTTTTCTTCAACCTCTTTGTAAAACTGAATAGAGGATAACGCTAACTTCAAAGCCTTCGCATAAGCAGCTAACTTATCATAAAATAAAACTCTCACTGCTTCGTCTTTTAATAATAATTGATAGGCTTCTGCATCTCTTTTGTTTGATACAGTTTTAAAAATATCCCAAAGTTCCGAATGCTTTTGAGGAAGCTTTTTGATTTCTTCATTGATGTTTATCAGTGTTCCTTCTAAATCATCAGCATCAAAATCCTCAAATGAAGAGTACAGTTGCAAAGCATCATCTAAGTTTTCAATTACACCATAATAATCAACTATGTAACCGAATTCCTTATCTGGATAAATACGATTTACTCTAGCAATTGCCTGTAATAGTTTATGCCCCCGTAAATTTCTTGTAAGATATAAAACGGTATTCTTTGGCTCATCAAAACCAGTGAGTAGTTTGTCAACAACTATTATAATTTCAAGTTCAGGCTGATTTTTGAACCGGTTAATGATATTCTTTTGATAAGTTTGTGCATTGCCATGTTCATCCATCATTTTTGCCCAAAAACGATTCTCTATTTCGCTTGATTTTTCATAGGCACTATCTTCACCTTCTCTTTCATCTATCGGTGAAATTAAAACTTCGCTTTTAACAATTCCTATCTCATCCAAGAATTCTTTGTATCTAATGGCATTCACTTTTTTATCGCAAACCAATTGTGCTTTGAATGGTGTGCCTTGCCAATTGTCTCTAAAGTGCGAACTAATATTCCACGCTATTGCATAAATTTTTTGTTCGGCTCCATTTAGTTGGTCAGCCCGGCTAAATTTTTTCTTCAAATCCGTTTTTTGATAATCAGTAAGTGGTTCTGAAATCATTCCGAAAAAGGTATCTATTGGATTTTCATTAACGATTTGTTTTGCTATTCTACCTTCATAAAGAAGGGGAACTACTGCTTTATCCTGAACTGCCTGGTCAACGGTATAAGCGTCAATTATTCCTCCAAATTTGGCTGCTGTATTTTTATCTTTCTTAAATAGAGGGGTTCCTGTCAATGCGATGAAACAAGCATTGGGTAATGTTTTTTGCATTTCAACGTTAAAAGTTCCATACTGTGTTCGATGTCCTTCATCTACTAAGACAAAAATATTCTGACTAATAAATGGTTCTTTAATTTTTTTCATTGCAGCTACAAATTTGTTAATGATTGTAGTAACAACAGCATCACTTTTACTTTCTAAAAGTTCAACTAACCTTTGTCCTGTTGAGGCATTTTCAACAAACATTCCGCACTTGCGAAAAGTACCAGTTATCTGACTATCTAAATCAGTTCTATCAGTCACTAAAATTATTTTAGGATTACGAATAGATTTTTCTAATGCAATAGCTTGAGCAAGCATAACCATGGTTAAAGATTTACCGCTGCCCTGTGTGTGCCATATTACTCCACCTTTTCTTCTGCCTCCTTCAAATTGAAGAATACGTTTCATTGCTTTTTTGATTGCAAAGTATTGTTGGTATCGTGCTATTTTCTTTTCACCACTATCAAAAACAATGTTATTAAAAATGATATCCATCAATCGTTCAGGTCGGCATAAACCAAACAAGTATTCGTCCTGGACAGTGGGTAAAATGTTTTCTTTATCTAAATCATCAAAATATTGTCTTACATATTTAAAGCGTTCAGCGAATAATTTTTCTTTCTGCTCAATCGAAAGTGGTTCGTTCTTTAATTCCTGAAGTTTACTTCTATACTTATTTTCGTCTTCTAAGGTCTCAAATTTTTCAGCCCACTTACTCCAGAACTTTTCTGGCGTTGCATTAGTAGCATATCGAGCCTCTTGCGTTGCAATACTCATAATAATTTGTGTATATACATACAATGAACGAATTCCATCTTCTTGCTGATTACGCAGATGCTGGCTAATTGCTTGTGCCAATGGGTCTTTCATATCTGGGCGTTTACACTCAATGATACAAAGAGGAATACCATTTACGAATAGAACTAAGTCTGGACGATAATGTTCTTTACTTGTACTACGCATTACAGGAAATTCTTCGGTTACGTGGAAAACATTGTTTGTAAGGAAAGTTTCAGGTTTCCAATCAATGTATTGTAGAGTTATACTTTTTTTATCACCATCGAAACTTTGTTCAAAAGTTTTTCCGAGTGTGATAAGATTATAGGCAGTTTCACAAGCAGCAATGTACCCCTCATTCATTGGCATTTCTTTTAATACACGAATACCATTTTCGATATTTGCATCACTGATGTAAGTAGTTTTTGTCGAACTGATTTTCTTTTCAGAATTAATTTCTTTCAATTGCTTTCGCAAAACATCATCCAACAAAACATTGCTTGTTTTTCCACCTCGAAGTTTGTCGGCTTCTGCTGGACTGAGATATTTATAACCCAACTTTTGCAGCAATTGTAAAGCTGGTATTTGGCTAATGTGGTCTTCTTTAAAGCTTGGTGTTTCCATTTGCAGTACTTTTACTTATTTCTTACTTCTATACACATTATATTTATATATATAGGGATTGAATATTTCCATACATATAATTTGTAGAGTTTCTACTTAAAAATATCTCACTATACATATCTAAAATATATATATAGAAATATGTGATTTTCTATATATATAGGATGTTTTATGCTTTTTGGTCTAAATTAGCTAATAGCTTAAATAAATCGGTGTTTATATAATAGTTATCCCTTCCCAATTTCCTTTTATCAAGAATGTTTATACGTGTCAATTCATCGAGGTAGCGTGTAGCGGTAATCCTTGAAACGGATAAATCTTTCATAACAAATTCTATTTTGGTATAAGGATGGCGGAAAATGTTGTTTAATAAATCCTGACTATAAATTTTTTGTAATGTACTTCTGATCTTATTTTTATGTTTGAGCATTAAAATTTTTATATCGTATATCTGCTTGATAGTATTTAACGAAGTTTGTTCTATACCATTCAATATAAAAAGTATCCATTCTTCCCAGGAATTATCAATTCTGACCTTTTGCAATAACTTATAATAAGTTGCTTTATTCTGATTTATGTAACGGCTTAAATACAAAATAGGTATAGATAAAAGACCTTCTTTTACTAAGAAGAGAATATTAATGATTCTACCCGTTCTTCCATTACCATCATAAAAAGGGTGAATGCTTTCAAACTGGTGATGTATAATTGCCATTTTTATAAGTGGATCCAAATTGCTCTGTGAACCATCATTAATAAACTGCTCTAGATTGTTCATTAATTCTAAAATTTCTTCGGGGTGTTGTGGAGGTGTATATACAAGCTCTCCTGTTTGTTCATTTTTTAAGGCTGTACCAGGAAGTTTACGAAAGCCTGCGTCATTTTCTGAAATCATTTCCTGAATTTTTTGAATATGAGTATTAGAAATGAATCCTTTCTCTTTTACCTCAATAAAGCCTTCACGAAGTGCCAATGCATAACAATGAACTTCCTTAGCAGCAATGCTTTTAAAGTTTTTTGTCAGATAATCAGACTGGTATAAATCATCCTGAGTAGTAATAATATTCTCAATAGCTGAACTATCTTTTGCTTCTTGCAAGGAAAGAGTTGATATCAATATATTTTCATTAGGAATACTTGTAGCAACACCTTTCATTTCAGCTAATGCACTACGAGCTGTGGCAGTTTTTTTAAGTATTTCCTTGGTTTCCAAATCTATACTTAGGGGTAGTTTTGGTACTTTATATGTCATATTTATCTCTCTTAATTAAAATTAAATTATCAATCTCTTCTTACCAGTTAATAAAATTTGCATCAATCCTTTTTTTTGTTCTTTAAGTTTTTCCATTTTGATTTTTAACAATTGTATCTCTTTATCAGCAGCTTGTAGAACTTGAGCAATGGCAGTTTGTTCCTCTATAGATGGTAATTTTATATCAAGTGTTAAGAAACTGTCAAAATCAAATGTCATTTTTTCAATATGAACACCATAACTGGAGATATAGGTCTGATGGTAGAAGTAAGGCATTTTAGAATACCAATTAAAAAATCCCATATTTAAAACACTTAAATCTTTAGCTCTAACAGCAATGTATGATCCTGAAATTTTTGCTTCTGAAAATTCCTTAGTTACTAAAGCTGAAGCTCCGTGAAGGATTTGCATTTTAGAAAAAAGAAAATCTCCTACTTCAACATCTCTCAAATCCTTAACTTTTATTTGATGTCCATAAAGTGATTCTCTTAAAAATATACCACCTGAACGCCTTCTGACACTAATGAGTTTATATAGTTCTTCATCATTCCATCCAACTGGCCGTTTTACAACTTTTAGAATCTCATCGTAAGCATATCGCTTCCTCTCTCCACTAAATCCCTTCAACCTTTTCTTACCGGTCAATAGGTTTTGCATAAGCCATTTTTTGAGGAGTTCTTTTTGTACAATGAGCTGGTTGTTTTTATTTATGGTAGTATCCATTAAACTAAGAATGTGAGCAATGGCTTTTTGCTCGGGGAGAGTAGGTAGAGGGAATGGGAAAGCTGAAACATAATCCCAATCTGCCCTTGGCATTTTTGAACCAGATGAAACATTTGCAACTTGAATAAATCGGTTTGTTTGAACTAAACGGAATAGAAACTCATTACTGCATTTTTTGTTTTTAGAATTTAAAACCCATACTTCACTTGAACAAACTCCATCGTATTCAGCCAACCAATATTTCTGTAAATAAGGTCTGAGTTTGCCAAACAACACTTGTCCTTTTTTGAATTTATTCTTTGTGCTTTTTTGTATAGAAGAATAAATCCATCCTAAAATATGTCCTGTACCTTGTTCAAAATGTTCCAATTCCAAGCAACGTAAATTTTCATTTTCAACAGGGATATATTTCCCTTTCACTGTTTCAACAAACTCTCCAAATTCCAACACATCCCAATCACTCGGAATTTCATTTTTGAAAAGGTGTCTACTTTTTTGAGTATTAGTCATATTACTTTACAAGTTGAGTCAGATAATTGTCAATTTCTGTCTGAACTTTTTTCAGTTCACCTTGAAGTTCATCAATCTCCTTCTGCACAACATCGATATCCACTTCCGGTTCTTCTTCAAATGTATCAACATAACGGGGAATGTTCAGATTAAATTCATTTTCCTGTATCTCTTCAAAAGTGGCAACATAACTGAATTTATCTTCCATAATTCCGGGTTGTAGTTTACCTTCGTTAAACTTTCTGTAAGTATTAACTATGTGTTCAATATCTTCATCACGGAGCTTGTTCTGGTTCTTAGCACTTTCATAACGCTGGCTAACATCAACGAACAATACGTTTTTGTTCTCGCCCTTTCCTTTATTAAAAACCAGTATTGCAGCGGGGATACCTGTTCCAAAAAATAAATTTGCTGGTAAACCAATCACTGCTTCTAAAATATTTTCTTCAATTGTTTTCTGTCGAATTTTACCTTCGCTTGCACCACGAAATAAAACTCCGTGAGGAACAACAACACCAACCTTGCCGTTACCTTCATAAGTAGTCTCAATCATATGGCTAATAAAAGCCCAATCGCCTTTGCTTTTTGGCGGTGTACCTCTCCAAAAGCGATTGTATTTGTCGGTCTCAGGGTCAAAACTATCTGAGGCTTTGTTCTCTTCTTTGTCGTCACTCTTACCCCATTTGTCTAAACTAAATGGCGGATTTGCAACCACAGTATCAAACTTCATTAATGCATCGCCTTCTTTTAGTTTAGGGTTACGGATAGTATCTCCCCAGCGAATGGTAGCATTATCAAATCCGTGAAGAAACATATTCATTACAGCTAATGCCCAGGTACTACCATTTGCTTCCTGTCCGTAAAGCGAGAAGTTATCAGAACCAACTTCTTCTCCTGCTTTAATTAGTAGAGAGGCAGAACCACAAGTTGGATCGCATATCCGCGAACCTGGTTTAGATTTAGTAAGCTTAGCGATAAGAGTAGAGACCTCTTTCGGAGTAAAGAACTCACCGGCTTTTTTGCCTGCATCACTGGCAAAGTTTTCAATCAAAAACATATATGCACCACCGATAATATCTGTACCTTCAAGATGAGATGGTCTCAAGTCTAACTCTTCTTTATTGAAGTCGAGTAACAAATTTTTAAGTCGTGTATTTTTATCTTTGGTATCGCCTAATACACTACTATTGAAATTGATGTTTTGGAAAATACCTGCACCGTCTTCACTATAAAGTTTTTCACGATTAGCTTCTTCTAAATCCTCTAAAGCAACATCAATCAACTCGCCAATGTTTACTTCATTACGATGCTCAAATAAATAGTTAAAGTGACTGTGTGCTGGCACTACAAATCGTTCATGTTGCATAGCTCGCTTTGCACGTTCTTTATCGCCGTTGTACTTCTTAAGATAAGTTTCATATTTATCATCGTGCACATCACTAAGATATTTTACAAAAAGCATTGTAAGCACATAATCTTTGTAAACGCTTGGATCAATGCTGCCACGGAAAGTATCGCAAGCTTTCCAAACTGCATTGTTGATATCTTTTTGAGTTATTTTTGTTACCATAATGTTATATTATCCCATTTAATATTTGTTGTTGAATTTGTTTTTCTCTAAGAGTTTCTATTTTCTGTTTAATTCTTTTCTCGCTGCTACGCAATTGAGTGATATTCAAAATTATTTTTTGAGTTTGTATATCAGGAATAGAAAGTTCTAATTCTCCAATAACAGATTTTGAAATAGAAACAATAGAAGTTCCAATTGCTCTTTCTTTCAAAAATTTCTGAGAGGATGGATGATTGATGAACCAAACTAAAAACTCAGGTAATATTATGTCTTTGGAAGAATCATTTAAACGAATAACAAAAAATGAAGTTGAAGCAACAGCAGGTAAATTTTTATTCTCATACCAAGTTGCAAAATTCTTTGTACCCTTTGCGGAAAATAGTACGTCGCCCGCCCTAAGTAAATGTTTGCCTGTAACATCAGTAGCTCTTATATCAGGGTGAAGTGATGAAATAAGTTTTCCATTCTCATCAAAATGATTAGCTTTCAAATATACAATCTCGCCATCCTTTACAGTTTGGGCATAGATTCCTGTTTGAATATTGGCTATATGTTTTAATAATGTCTTCAAATTGCTTTCAAAATTTATTTCTAAGTAACCACTCTACGAATCTAATCATTTTAGATTTAAAGTCAAGTATTTATTTGAGTATAGGTTCTACAAAACTATTATTTGTGGCATCGTTTGCTTGGTAGTTTTTATTTGTTGGGATTCATA
Source organism: Ignavibacteriota bacterium (assembly GCA_039931535.1). Classification (GTDB taxonomy): domain Bacteria; phylum Bacteroidota; class Ignavibacteria; order Ignavibacteriales; family Ignavibacteriaceae; genus IGN3. Next base: position 2,256 of record JBDTRQ010000143.1, on the reverse strand, counting down.
TATATATTATGTATCAAATACAACGAAATTAAACCAACTATTTAGTTTACAATTGTTTGGATTTATATATGAATGATATATTAAAAGTAACAAAAATAAACCAGCTAATACGTAATTGGCCTAAAGGTACTGTAAAAACAGTAAAAGAATTGGAATACCTGGGTTATACACCACAACTTTTGAAAATCTACTCTAATTCAAAATGGATAGAATTGTTTTCGAGGGGAATCTATAAACTATATGATGATGAAGTAGGTTGGCAAGGAGTATTATTTGGATTTCAAAAAAAGTCAGCTAATACTGCACTCCATGCTGGTGGTAAAACAGCTTTGAATTTAATGGGATATAGTCACTATCTATCAAGGAATGAAAATAAGGTGTTTTTGTTTAGCGATAGGAAAGAAAACATTCATTCCTGGTTAAAGAAATTTAATAATGTCATATTAAAACGAAATGAGGTGTTTAATTATACAAAGCCAGAAAACATCAAACTATATAATACTGGTAATTTTTATTTAAGGATCTCATCTCCAGAACTAGCAGCAATGGAGATGTTGTACCTTATACCGAGTGAACAATCATTTGATGAAGCTTTAAAGATAATGGAAGGATTAACTACACTGAGGCCACTGCTTGTCCAAAATCTGCTTGAGGAATGCAACTCTGTAAAAGTGAAGAGAATATTTCTTTTTATGGCTGAGAGGAATGATCACCAATGGTTTAAAGAATTAGACTTAAGTAAGATAAATTTAGGAAGTGGTAAAAGGGTTGTTGTACAAAATGGTGTGTTAGATAAGAAGTATCATATAACCGTACCGAGAGAACATGCAGAATGAAAAATATTTAAAACAAGCAAAGCTATTATTGCGAGTATTACCTCAGATAGCGAGAGAAGAAGTTTTTGCTCTTAAGGGCGGTACTGCAATAAACTTTTTTTGGCGAGATTTTCCAAGGTTATCTGTAGATATAGATTTAACCTATTTACCTATTAAGGATCGTGAGTTAACGTTAGTCGAAATTAGCGATAGGCTGGTGGCAATACAGTTGCGAATTGAACGGATTTTTAATGGAGTTAAAGTTCACCAGAAACTTAATAATGGCAAAATAGTCGGGCTGTACGTTTATGAGGAAGGTGCAATTGTAAAAGTTGAACCGAACTTGATAATAAGAGGCAGTGTATTCCCGGTTGTAACTAAAAAGCTTAATGAGAAGGCGGTTGAAAAATTTGAACTAACAACCTCCATAAATACATTATCAATTGAAGACCTGTATGGTGGGAAGATTTGCGCTGCACTTGACAGACAGCATCCACGAGATCTGTATGATATAAAGTTACTGCTTGAGAATGAAGGTATAACAGTCGGCATAGTCAAAGCATTTGTATTCTATTTGATCAGCCATCCTAGACCAATCGTTGAAGTGCTTAATCCTGGATTGCAGGATATATCAAATATATTTAAGAATGAGTTTATGGGGATGACTAAAGAGGAAGTAAAACTTGAAGATTTGATATCTGTAAGAAGTGATCTGATAACAAAAATAAAATCTTCGCTAACTGCTGAGCAGAAGAATTTTATTTTGTCATTTAAAAATAAGAGACCGGAATGGAAATTATCAGGTATAGAAGGAATTGAAAATTATCCATCAGTGAAATGGAAGTTGATGAATATAGAGAAGATGGACGAGAAGAAGCATCAAGCGGCTTATGATAAGTTGAGGGAGTATCTTGAGAGTTGAAATTTTCAAATTGTATTACAAGTAGAATTTTAAAGGACTTTCTAGTTGCATAATAAATCCTTTTAGATATAAAAGCTGTAACTTATTAAGTCAGTTGCTTTCCTATTACACAACCAATTACCGATATTCTACTATTATGAGAGTTTTATGCGAGTTGACTAAATAATGTTTAATTTTTAGTTAAAAAACTAAATAATTGTGAGCAAGATAATAATCCCTGACTCTCCGCTAGCTCCTTATATTATAAGGAGTTATGGCTGTTTTTGTTATCAATTAGAAATTCTTTGAGAGTTTTGGGAAACCATCTCAAAAAGGACTCGTTTTTAATAAGATTTCAAGATTTTTAGGGGACTGAAGAGCTTCCCCTGACTCTCCGCAAAAAGATAAGCCTCAATTACATTTACATAAAATATTTTTGAGGCTTTTTTATTATAAACGATTATGTGATATGCTATTATAATTTGTGTTTATATTTTTTACCGCAATCCACAAGCAAGAGCCTAAATCATTTAAGAGATT
>JBDTRQ010000142.1:0-7555 GCA_039931535.1 Ignavibacteriota bacterium | reverse complement strand
AAGTTAGAAAAAATGCTCAAACGCTATCAGCTAAATTGATGGAATACAATTTTAATGTTGTTTCAGGTGGAACCGATAACCATTTAATGTTAATCGATTTATCAAATAAAAACATAACAGGTAAACAAGCAGAAATCGCTTTAGAGCAGGCTGGAATAACTGTCAACAAAAATATGGTTCCTTTCGATAAACGTAGTCCGTTTGTTACAAGTGGAATTAGAATCGGAACACCAGCACTTACAACACGCGGAATGAAAGAAAAAGAAATGGAAACTATTGCCTCCATTATTGATAAAGCAATTACCAATTTTGAAAACGAAAAAGTATTAAAAGATTTGTTGGAAGATGTTAAAAAATTCACGGTTTCATTTCCTTTATTTGCAGGAAAGTAGTTGTAAATAATTATTGTGGCTGAAGAAATTATAAAAGACAATATAGATGACGGGGGAATTGAGCTTGAAAAAGAAATGTCATTTCTCGAGCATCTTGAGGAATTAAGATGGCGAATCATTTATTCAATAATCGGTATTGTTGTAGGAACAATTATCGCTTGGATATTTGTTGATTTTCTTGTTGATGTTGTTCTACTTAAACCCGCAAAAGATTCCGGTGCTGCACTTCAAAACTTAAGACCGTTTGGTCAGTTATTTCTTTATATGCAGATTGCAATTATGGTTGGAATAATTATCAGCATCCCGAACATCTTCTATCAATTTTGGCAATTCATCTCTCCGGCTCTTAGAAAAAAAGAAAGAAGTTACATTTTTTGGATTGTTGTTTTTTCATCAGTTTGTTTTTTGGCAGGAATTGCATTTGCTTATTTTGCGATGCTGCCGCTAACATTAAAGTTTGCAGTTCAGTTCGGTTCAGAAACCATAAAAAATGAATTCTCGATTGAAGAGTATATGTCAATCATTATCAGTGTTATGCTTGCAGCGGGGTTGGTATTTGAACTTCCAATGATTTCATTTTTCTTATCTAAACTTGGGATATTAAAACCAAGCTTTATGAGAAAATATCGTAAACACGCAATTGTTATAATAATGATTGCCGCAGCATTCTTAACACCCGGAACTGATCCGGTCTCTCAAATGGTTTTAGCGGTTCCATTGGTTGTGTTATACGAGATAAGTATTTTAATCTCAAAATTATCACAGAAAAAATCTTGAGTAAACTTTCATTAAAAGAGATAAGCAATCCAATAAAATCTGAGCTTGATAGCTTTGATGTTATTTTTAAAGCTGCGTTGCGATCTAATGTTGGATTGGTTGATCTTGTTGCTCGATATATAATCAGGCAAAAGGGAAAGAAGATTCGTCCCTTGCTTGTTTTGTTATCTTCAAAAATTTGCGGCGGAGTGACGGAACGATCTTATCGTGGTGCAACTTTAGTGGAACTTTTACACACCGCAACCTTAATCCATGATGATGTTGTTGATGATGCGGATAAGCGAAGAGGCATGTGGTCTATCAACGCACTTTTTAAAAACAAAGTTGCTGTTTTGATGGGCGATTATTTATTATCACGCGGATTGATGATTTCTGTTGATGGAAAAGATTATGATTTTCTTGGCGTTACAACTAATGCGGTAAGACGCATGTCCGAAGGTGAACTTCTTCAAATACAAAAAACAAGAAAGTTAGATATTGATGAAGAAACTTATTTTAAAGTTATATCTGATAAAACCGCTTCGCTATTAGAAACTTGCTGTTCAATTGGTGCGATGAGTACAACCGAAAATAAAGATCAAATAGAAGCGATGAGAAATTATGGACATTCACTCGGAATGTCATTCCAGATCCGTGATGATATTCTTGATTATGAAGGCAAATCAAATCTTATTGGTAAGCCAGTTGGCGGGGATATAAAAGAAAAGAAAATTACTTTGCCTCTTATTTATTCGCTCAACAATGTTTCAAAAACTGAAGCTGCACGAATTAGAAAATTATTAAAGAATGGTAAGGATGATAAAAAGGTTAAAGAGATAATGCAGTTTGTTAAAGAAAATAATGGAATAGATTACGCACTAAAAGTTGCGCAGAAATATTCTGATCAGACAAAAGATTCGTTAAACATCTTTCCCGATTCACAAATCAAAACCTCAATGCAAGCCTTGGTTGATTTTGTTACAGAGCGGAAAAACTGATTTATTCTCAGATTCTCAACAGGATTTATCCTGTTGACCATACTAACAAAAAAATAATATAAAACCATTTTAATGGTTTACAGTTAAATGGTTAAAACCGTTTCCTTTTTTACTTTTTCATTTTACATCGCAATAAATTGCGATGAGAACCTGAGACACAACTAACTCTTCTTATTTCCTTCTTTATAATCAAAACCTTTAATGGGTTCACGTAAAGTAAGAACAGGGCAGGGAGCTTTTCTTACAACTTTTTCTGCTGTGCTTCCGAATAATATATATTCAACGCCGCTGTGTCCGTGTGTTGCAATAATTATTAAATCAATGTCTTCTTCCTTTGCTGTTTCAATAATTTCAGCAAATGGTTTACCCGTTTTAATAATGGTTTTAACATTGCCATTATTAGTTATTTCATTCTTTGCAAGTTTGTCTAACTCTTCTTTTGCGCGATTATCCCAATCGGTATTTATAGTAGGCATAGCAATTTGCCCCATACTAAAATCAGGCGGATAAATAATAGGCTCAACAACATAAACCAGTATTATTTCTGCACTAAAAGATTTTGCAAAATTAACTGCGTACCTAAGTGCGTTTTTGGAGTAATCAGAAAAATCAATAGGCACAAGCACTTTTTTAATTGTCGTTTCCATCATGTTTTCCTTTCTCATCTTGTAAATTGGATTGAAGATTAAAAAAATCTTCATTTAGTTGTCTTAATCGTAAAGCAATAATTGTTGAAATACCTGTTAAAATTTTAATTCCTTTTCTGGGATATTTTTCTATAAACTCATCAAGATCAGGTTTAAAGAAAACAGAAACTTTACACGCTGTTTTTGCTATTGCAGCGGCTGATCTTTTTTCTCCATCAACTAATGCAAGTTCACCAAAAAAATCACCTTTAGAAAAAGTGGCTAATACTTTTTTTTCTGTATGATCCAAACGTCTTTCTATTTCTACTTCGCCTTCTCTAATTATGTACAATCCAATTCCGGGATCACCCTGATTAAAAATCATTTCTCCAGCAACAAAAGTTCTGCTATGGATAATGTCCATCAATGAAGATAAATCTCTTTTTGTTAAATCCTTAAAAAGCGGAATTGATTTAAGTGATTTTTTCAAATCAGTTTCTTCAGTAGGGGAATTAAAAAAATTAACCCAAAAACTGCTATGTACAACTTTTTCGTTTTCCATAAATTCCTCTAATTAAATAAACCTGATTCCGCAACACGCCAAAGTTTTTGACAGGGGAATCTGTTATCGTAAAATGCTCTGCCGATAATTACAGAATCAACTCCTATTGGAATTAAATTTTGTAAATCCAAAAGTTCATCTTTATTTCGTACTCCGCCGGAATGTGTAACTTTAATTTTACTTTGTTCTGCAATTTCTTTTGAAAGTGCGATATTTGGTCCTTGCAAAACACCGTTGCGGCTAACATCGGTAACGATACATCTATCAACACCAATTTCTGCCATTTCTTTTACATAAGAAATATAATTAATATCGGATTTCCTTTGTCTGCCGCGAGTAACAAGTTTTCCATCAAGTATATCAATCGAAAGTAAAATTTTTGATGGACCTAATTTTTCAAACAATTTTATAAACTCTTCACGATTTTCTAAAGCCATTGTGTTAATTGCAATTCTGTGAACACCGAGGTCAAAAACTGCTTTAGCTGCTTCAATACTTCGCACTCCGCCAGTAAACACAACTGGAATAATTACAGATGAGCAGATATTTTTTATTATATCAAAATTCTTTTGTGAATTATCAAATGCTCCGTCAAAATCTACAACGTGTAACATCTTTGCATTTTCCGCACGCCAAATCATTGCCATCTCCACTGGATCATTGCCATACTCTTTACACTCAAGTTCCGGAATTCCCTGAACTACGCGCACAGTTTTTCCGTTTTGGATATCAATCGAAGGAATTACTAAAAGATGTTTTTTTATTGGATTCATATTGTTAAGAAATAATAATGTTTATTTCTGTTAAAAAATAACTAAATGAAGCGAGAAAGTAAAAGATGAAAAAAGTATGTTCCTCGTAGCTCAGGTCTCCGACCTGAGAATGAAATCTTAATAAAAACTGCGGACTCGAATTTAATTCCATTTTCAAATACTATATAAAAGGTTAATCTCAGGACAGAGTCCTGAGCTACGAATTCTATTCATCCACCTTCCACTTGCCATTATCTTTAATTGCATATCTTCCAATGATCATTTTTTGTATTTCATTTGTGCCTTCAAATATTTTTAGAATTCGCGCATCACGGTAATATCTTTCTAAAGGTAATTCGCGACTAAATCCCATTCCACCGTGTATTTGCACAGCTTTATCAGCAACTTCAGCCATAGATTCCGAGCAAAATAATTTAACAATAGCAGCTTCGTTAGAAATATCTTTTTTAAGATCGTAATTATTTGCAGTGCGGTAAACAATGCTTTCCATCGGGTAAATTTTAGCAGAAATTTCTGCAAGCATAAACTGCACAGCTTGAAATTTTGAAATAGCTGATCCAAATTGTTTTCTTTGTTTTGCATAAACAGTGGAAAGTTCAAGCAATTCTTTTGAAGCACCAAGACAACCAGCACCAAGTCCGATTCTTCCAGCATCAAGAGTTTTCATCGCTATCAAAAATCCTTTTCCATCCTGCCCGAGAAGGTTTTCTTTTGGAACTTCAACATTTTCAAAAGTGACTGTGTTTGTAACACTGCCTCTTATACCAAGTTTCTTTTCTTTTGGTCCAACAATAATTCCCGGAGTCTCTGCATCAACAACAAAAGCGCTTATACCTTTATCGGTTCTTGCAAAAACAGAAAATACATTTGCAATTCCGGCATTTGTAATCCAAACTTTGCTTCCGTTTAAAATCCATTTATCTCTAACAAGTTCTGCTTTGGTGGATAAATTAAAAGTATCTGAGCCTGCACCAGGTTCTGTTAAAGTAAATGCTGCTATTTTTTCACCTGATGTAAGTAGGGGAAGATATTTTCTTTTTATTTCTTCAGATCCGCCAAGGTAAATTGCGTTTGTTCCGATTGATTGATGTGCGCCAATGAATACTGCTGTTGAGTTGCAGGCTCGTGTCATCTCTTCCTGCATAATGCAATAGCCTAATTCACCAAATCCGCCGCCTCCATATTCTTCAGGAAATGAAAGGCCTAGAAATCCCATCTCGCTAATCTTTTTAATCAAATCAGTTGGAATTTCTTCATCCTCATCGATCTTTTGAGCAAGTGGTCTAACCTCACCATCAACAAATTCCCTTACCAAACCACGAAGCATTTTCTGATCATCTGTGAAATTGAAGTCCATTTAGTCCTCTAAATTTGAATTTTCTTATATATTTTAATTGCTAAATGTGAAAATACGTTAAAAATCAAACAATATTAAACCTATAATTATTTTTATGCAAAATCTTTAAAAATATTGACTTTTCTAACTTAATTGCTCATATTTCAAACCAATGAACAAAGAATTTAGGCTAAAAACTAACGAAGGGGATTTTCTTAACATCACCGCCTATGGTTTTGAAAATATTGAATCAGCACCATGCTTAATATTTATTCACGGATTTAAAGGATTTATGGATTGGGGTTTCTTTCCATACGCTGCAAAGCACTTTGCGGATAAAGGTTATTTTGTTCTTTCGTTTAATTTTTCGCATAATGGAATTGGTGAAGTAAAAATTGAGTTTACTGAGTTAGATAAATTTGCTAAAAATACAATTTCATTAGAAATATCAGAGTTGGTGCAAGTTATTTGTGCTTATCATAATGGATTTTTTAATAAAAATGTTTTTGGTAAGATTTGTTTGATAGGGCACAGTCGCGGTGGTGGAGTTTCCTTACTTAGTTCTTTAATTGAAAAAGTTGATGCGTACGCAGTTTGGGCAAGCATCGATCGATTTGATAGATATACGGAACATCAAAAAAAAGAATGGCGGAAGATAGGATATTTTGAAGCTTTAAATTCTCGCACAAATCAAATGATGCGAATGAATGTTGAGGCTCTTGAAGATGTCGAATCAAATAAAAACGGTTCGTTAAGTATTGAAAAAGCAGTTAAAGAATTAGATAAACCTTTACTCATTGTTCACGGTGAACAGGATTTAACTGTTCCAATAAAAGAAGCTGAACAGCTTTATAAGTGGAGCGATAAAAATCAGACTGAATTTGAAAAGATTCCTGCCAGCGGGCATACTTTTGATATTGTTCATCCATTTGCGGGAAGTAATAAAAAGTTTGATATAGTGATTGAAAGAACAGAAAGTTTTATTAAAAAAGTTTTTAATTGATTTATCTTTCTCTTAACATCAATTTGTTGCGGGATTAATAGCCACGACCTTTAGGTCGTGGATTAAGAAAAGCAAACAGGATCGGCTTCAGCCTAAATAATTCTTTGTTTGGCTAAAGCCAGTTTCAACTAAAATGTTACCCACGACCTAAAGGTCGTGGCAATTGAACACAATAGAATTTTATGAATTTAAAAAACATCATTTTTATCATAGTTTTTTTAGCAACGTTTGGATTTTTTGCGTACAGCGTAAATAAACTTATCAAATATCTTAAAGTTGCAAAAAAGAAGGATGATAGATTTGATAACATCCCAGCAAGGTTAAAGCGCGTTTGGAATATCGCTTTTGCACAAACTAAACTTTTACGAGAACCTGTTGCAGGTACGCTTCATCTTTTAATTTTTTGGGGATTTGTTCTTTTTATTTTTGCTGTTTTAGAAACAATGATTCAAGGTTTTTATTCGCCGTTTTCACTATCAGTGCTTGGACCTGTTTACTCGCTGATAACTATTGTACAGGATTTATTTGGTCTTTTAGTGGTTCTATCAATTTTAATTTCTCTTTACAGAAGATTCATCCTAAAAGTACCACGAATAGATGTTGATAAACATGGTAAAATGGATGCAGCGTTTATACTTTTATTGATTATGTTTATTGTAGTTGCGATGTACGGACAGAATGCGGCGGGATTTGCAAATAACGGAATGGCTTATCATAAATCTGAGTTGAGACCTGTTTCAGCTTTTATAAGCGGGATTTTATTTTCAGGACAAACATCAACAACAATTTTTCTGTATGAGTTTTTCTGGTGGATGCATATAATTTTGATATTTGTATTCTTAAATTATTTGCCATACTCAAAACATTTGCATGTTTTAACATCAATTTTTAATGTGTACTTTGCAAATCTTGATCCAGTTAGAAACACTTTAAAAAAGTTAAATCTTGATGACGAAAATACTGAAACATTTGGAGCTGCAGATATCGACCAGTTATCTTGGAAGCAAATATTAGATGGATATTCCTGCACGGAATGCGGAAGATGCACAGCCGCTTGTCCGGCAAATATTGTTGGAAAATCTTTATCGCCACGAGAAATAATTGTTGAT
>JBDTRQ010000141.1:0-3010 GCA_039931535.1 Ignavibacteriota bacterium | reverse complement strand
TAATTTTCGTTCATAATTAGTTCCGCAGCTATTCTACCGCTTTTAACTGCGCTTTCAATTGTGGATGGTAAACCCGTGTTAACCCAATCGCCAGCAAGAAAAAAATTCTTAATTTCAGTTTTGCTGTTTGGTCTCTTATCTAAAATATCAATTGTCGGAACAAATGTTGCACGTTTTTCTTTTATGATTTTGTAGTTCAAGACATCACTTTTATTGATTGAAGTAAATTGAGAAAGTTCATCAGTTACAAAGTCAAAAATTTCTTCTTTGCTTTTTTCTGCAAGATTATCTGCATCACTAATTACAATGTTTATATGATTTTCTTTTACAAATATCCAATGCAGTGGAGAATCAAGCAACCCATAAAATTTTTCTTCTAACTTATTTTCACTTAGCCAAATATGGATATTTAGAATAGTAGAATAATTAAGTTCAAGGTCAAGTTTAAGTTCAAGCCTGTCTGCCAGCAAGGCAGGTTCAAGATTTATATCCAAAGTTTTTTTAGAAATAATTTTCTCTAAAGCATAAAGTGGAATTGCAGAAATTACATTATCAAAATCAGTATAATCATTATTATCTGTTTTTAATGCCAAAACTTTTTGATTTTCAATTACAATTTCTTTTACAGTTTCCGATAAAATAATTTGCCCATTATTTTTTTTGATGAACTCCTGTGCAGGATTTATAATGCTTTCACTCAATCCAAACTTTGGAAGTATGATAGTTGATGCGAAGTTTCCTTTAAAAAATATTTCAATCAGTACATCGTAAAAAATTATAGCAGATGCTTTTTCTAAATTTGTGTTTAAAGCTCCAACACAAAGTATCTCCCAAAAGTTTTTAATTAAAGTTTGGTTTTGATTTTCTCTCTCGAGCCAATCCTTTACATTTAATCTGTTTAAAGATTTTTTACTTATAAATGGAAGTTTTATCAAAAAAGAAATAAAGGATAATTTATCTTTTACCGTAAAAGCATCGTAATTAATTATTGCATATAGAAGGTTGAATGGATAAAACAATTTGGAAGCATCGATTTTAAATTGGTTTTTATCTCTGCTGATAAATATTAGATAAAGGTTTTTTTGATAATCAAAATTATTTTCTGCTCCAATTAACCTGAGAAATGAAATAGTTTCTTTGTAACAGCCCATTAATATATGCTGTCCGTTATCAATTATGGAATTGGTTTCTTTATCAAAAAAGGAATATGTTCTGCCCCCTAATTTTGGAGATGATTCGATAAGAGTAACAGAAATGTTTTTTTGAGATAAGATTGAGGCAGCAGTTAAGCCCGCTAATCCCCCGCCGATAATTAAGCACCGTTTCATCAATAAACTAGATTATACTTTACCCAAACTCCCAAAGCTATTCCAACTTTTTCAAACTTCGAGACTTTAATATCATTGTTGTAAACATCGTAATCTGCGGCGATAATATTTTCTAACATTTTATAATAGATATGCTGCATTGCGCGAGCGGCAAACATTGTTTTTTTGTCATCAAGATCAAGGTGCGCAGTTGCTGAATTAAAATATTGTTTTGCTCTGCCGGATTCATATATCATCAAGTCTTTAAAATTATCATTGTAAACAAGCGCCAGAATTTCCTGCTCACTGTAATTAAATTTTATAAGATCCTCTTGCGGTAAATAGATTCTGCCGTTCTTTGCATCCTTACCAATATCGCGCAAAATATTTGTCATCTGTAAAGCTATTCCAAGATCAACAGCAAATTGTTTTGTTGATGGATGTTTGTAACCAAATATTTCAATACACATCAAACCAACAGTTGAGGCAACGCGGTAACAATAAAGCTGCAAGTCATCAAATGATTTGTAACGATCTTTCTGCAAATCCATTTCCATTCCTTTTATCAATTCAAAAAATGGATCAAGTGGAATGTTAAATTTTGAAATTGTCGTTCCAAGTTTGTTGAGCAAAGAAAATTCTGAATGACCTGAAAAACTTTTTTCAAATTCAATTCGCCATTTTCTAAGTTTTTCATATTTCAAATCTGTAGAATCGGAATTTTCATCTACAATGTCATCAGTCTTACGGCAAAATGCATATACAGTATTCATTGCATCGCGTTTATCTTCCGGCAGAAGATTAAAAGCATAGTAAAAACTGCTTTTACTTTTTTTTGATATTTCTTTTGCTGATTCAGGCATTTAGAAAATACTTTTAACAAACAATGATATAAAATCCATTTTATCTAACTTTGGTCGTTTCGTAAAAACATCATATTCATTTTTTCTAATTTTCATTAAAACTTTTTCACCACCGGCAAGTGTCCATTTAATCTCAATCTTAAATCTACCCTTCAAAAATTTTAGTAGATTTTTACCTTCATCAAAAAGCGACTGTGTTCTTTCAACATTATGTTTTACTAACGCTTTAATATTAGGATTATTTTCATTTAACTCAAACATTTTTTTATTAACATTAAATATTTTCATCTCATTTTTGGGATAATAATTACGTCCTTTTTCAATATCAACTAAAGTATCCTGATAAAAATTTGTAAGCTGCAATGCAGTACAAATCTTATCTGAACATAACAACGCTTCTTCATCAGTAATATTAAATAGCTCAAGTATAATTCTGCCAACAGGATTAGCAGATCTTTTACAATAATCTAAAACTTCATCAAAATTTTCATATTCTTTTTTAACTACATCTTGCTTAAATGCTGAGAGTAAATCAAAAAAATATACAATAGATATTTTTTTCCCATTTATAGTATTAGCGAGTTGATTGAAATAAAAATTTTCAGATTTACCTTTTAACGATTTTCGAAATTTATTTTCAAAATTATTTAGTTCATCCAACCTTTTTTCTGGGATTACATTTCCTTCATCTGCAAAATCATCGGCAGTTCTTGCAAACCAATAGATTATTGCAACATCATTTCTATATTTTTTTGGAATTAGAAAGGATGCTACCGGAAAATTTTCGTAGTGGTCTTTTGCAAGATTTGAAACATTTTTTTCTATGTTTTTGAGGCTATT
>JBDTRQ010000140.1:0-3649 GCA_039931535.1 Ignavibacteriota bacterium | reverse complement strand
CGAAATGACGATTAAGACTCCTGATAAAAGCCCCTCAGTCTGAGGAAACTTTTATATAAAAAAGCACAGAATAAATTCTGTTCTACGATGATACTTTTAAATTGAGTAAAACAAGGCTTAGCACTATATTGCAAGGCAAAAAAAAATAAATTAGGAATTACATTGAGAATTTTAGTTTCAAACGATGATGGAATTGATTCAGCAGGAATAGATTCTTTAGTTACAGCATTAAAAACTATTGCCGAAGTGACAGTGGTTGCACCCCACAAAGAACAAAGCGCTGTTGGACACGCAATAACAATGCAAACTCCGCTTAGAGTTTTTGAATTTCAAAAGAATGGAAAATTTTTTGGGTATTCAATAGATGGAACTCCCGCCGATTGTGTTAAAATTGGAATGAGGAATTTAATGCCTACGCCTCCGGATTTAGTTGTATCGGGAATCAATCACGGTTCAAATACTGCTATAAATATTATTTATTCTGGAACAGTTTCAGCCGCAAGAGAAGCCGCTATAATGGATGTACCATCAATTGCAATTTCTGTTGCAAGCCATCAGGTTTTGGATTTTTCTTTTGCCTCAAAAGTTGCAATGATGCTTTCGCAGGAAGTTTACAAACGCGGCTTACCAATTGGAACAATGTTAAATGTTAATGTTCCAAACTTACCAGAGAATGAAATAAAAGGGATGCTTGTAACGAAGCAGGGCAAATCTAAGTGGGATGATATTTACGAGCAGCGCGTTGATCCTTACGGAAGAAATTATTATTGGCTTACCGGAAATTTAATGGATATGGATAAATCAATGGACTTAGATCAAGCTGCGATAAAAAATAATTATGTTTCTGTTTCACCAATTCATTTTGATCTTTCTGATTATCAAACTTATGATAAAATGAAAGAATGGAAAATTGAGAATCTGCTTAATGGCAAAAGAGATTGATTTTTTTCAAATAGATGCTTTTACTACTGAAGCTTTTAAAGGTAATCCTGCAGGAGTAACTTTCTCCAATGACATTTCTGAATATGAAAAACAGATAATTGCAAAAGAGATGAATCTCTCTGAAACTGCTTTTATAAGCGATTCCAAAATTGCCAATTATAAACTCCAATGGTTCACACCAGCCAAAGAGGTTAAGTTATGCGGACATGCTACAATTGCTTCGCTCCACTATCTTTTTGAAAAAGGATTAGTTTCTGAAAATCAAAATGTATCTTTTGAAACTCTTTCTGGAATAATTAATTGCTCTGTTGAAAACGGAAAATATTTTATGCAAATCCCCACTCCGCAATTAGAGGAATTTGCTAGCTGCAAAGAAGAAATATTAAGCGCACTTTGCATTGATAGAATTGATGTTTCCGATTTACCTTTTATAATTCTTGATAATGGATATCTTTTCATTTGTGTTAATTCAATTAAAGCGCTATGGAATTTGAAACCTGATTTTAAGGCGTTAAACAATTTGAGTAAAACAAAGAAAGAATTTTTTGATATTGCAGTTTTTGCAACTGAAACAATTGAAAAAGATTCTGTTGCACACATAAGGTTTTTTGCTCCCTATGATGGAATAGATGAAGACCCGGTTACAGGTTCAGCCTGTGGTCCGTTGTTGTTGGTTTTAATCAAACTTGGTTTAATCAAGAATTACAAAGATGATTTAATACTAAAGATTGAACAAGGCGATGTGTTAAATAGAGCCGGCAGAGTTGATGTTAAGTTTAATTCAATTAAAAACAAACTAATAATTTCCGGTCACGCAGCAACTGTAATCAAAGGAAAGTTAATTTTTTAATGTTTGGATACGAAAAAATAGATTTAAGTTTTTCTTTCAATTCAATCTTTTTCTTTATTGTTTTGATTTTATTAGCTGCATATTCAATTTATGTTTACAGATTTACACTGCCGCCTGTTTCAAGAATTAAAAGATTTATCCTAACATTAATTCGATCGCTTGCATTAATACTTTTGCTTTTTATTTTTTTTGAACCTGTTCTAACATTAACAAAGAAAAATATTTTAACTCCGCTAAATCTTTTCTTTTTTGATAACAGTAAATCAATAAAAATAAATGATGGAACGAATCGAATTGAAATAATTAAATCTTTAATCGAACAAACTAATTCAGCTTCATTAAGCGGAGATAAACAATTATACTCCTTTGGCTCTAATGTAAAAAAGATTAACTCCGATAGTCTCTCAAATTTTAATTTTAGTGAAACCACAACTGATTTTGCAAAAATATTTTCAAATATTAATCAAACTGAAAATAATATTGCCTCAATCACAATAATCTCTGATGGAGTGATAACCGAAGGTTCAACGCCTATTTACAGTGCTGAAAAACTTGGCATTCCGGTTTTTACAGTTGGAATTGGAGACAGCACACAAAAGAATGATGTTGAAATTAAAAACGTGATTAACAATGAATTTATCTACGCTGAAACTCCAACAACAATTCTTGCAACAGTGTTGAACAAAGGATTTACAGGTAAAACTTCACAAATATCACTTTATGAAAACACGCAGTTAATAGAACAAAAAAGTCTAACGTTAGATGCAAGTGGTGTAAATTCAATTTCGTTTGATTACACTCCAAAACAGAGCGGCGAAAAAAAACTTACTTTAAGAATAACGAATCAAAATGGTGAATCAACTTTTTTGAACAATCAAAAAGTATTTTACATAAATATTTTAAGCAATAAAATTAATGTATTGCTGCTGGCTGGTAATCCTTCTGCTGATTTAACATTTATCAAAAACTCACTTTCTGCGGATGAAAATCTAAAAGTAAACACGCTTACACAAATTTCTGCGGGTAATTTTCTTGAGCAAAATCCACAGCAAAAACTTGATAGTGCGGATATAATTTATCTGATTGAATTTCCAACAAATCTAACAGGCGAAGATTTTGTAACACGAATAAAGAATAAATTAGAAAATAGAAACACACCTTTTTTTCTTTTACTTTCGGGTGAAGTTGATTTAAATAAATTAAATCGTATCAGCAGTCTTTTACCATTTACTATTCAGACAATTGATAAAAACTATTTACAAGTTCAGCCTGATATTCAATTAAGTGAGATTTCAAATCCTGTTTTGCAAAATAATTTAGTTACTGATTGGAATAATCTTCCTCCAATTTCTCAGCCACTAATTTCGCTAACAGTTAAACCTGAAAGTAAAATTCTTTCTAAAGTGCGAATTAATAATCAGCCGAGAAATAATCCTTTAATCGTTACAAGAAGTTTTGGTTCAAAAAGATCATTAGCCGTTATTGGAAAAGATATTTGGAAATGGAAGCTGCAAACTGCTTCTAAAAATCTAACATTATTCGATAATTTTATCGTTAGCTCCACACGCTGGTTAAATGCGCCTGATGATCAGAAAAAAGTTAGAATAAAAACATCTAAAAAGATTTATTCAACGGGTGAAACTGTATTATTTTCTGCACAAGTTTATGATGAATCTTTTAACCCTGTTAATGATGCTGAAGTTAAAATTCAAATCAACACTAAAGATCAAAAGGAATCTTTGCTGTTATCTTCGGTTGGCGGCGGGTTATATGAAGGAAATTTTACACCCGAAATTAATGGTGATTATTATTTTAATGGAAGCGCATCACTGAACGGAAAATATTTAGGTGATGATA
>JBDTRQ010000139.1:0-12063 GCA_039931535.1 Ignavibacteriota bacterium | reverse complement strand
TATTGAAATTTAACATGTAGCAAAGATTACAAAATTTTAATTGTTTATCAAGGAAGTTGATTTATAATTCCGCAGTTTTATAGTTATTGATAATTCTATCACAATACTTAATAATTATTTCTCATCTAACTCTGTTTATTCTCGGTTATCTCTGTGGAAAATTTGCTATTTTCTTCAATTTGATTTAGTGGTGTTTAATAAAATTATAATTGTTTCTCTATGTATGTTTTGATAATTTTCGCCATCCAAATTTTAGAAGGAAAAAATGAACAAGTTCGGTGGAGTGGACTATTTTAATATTGATTCTCTGCTTTCAGAAGAAGAGTTGATGATTCAGGATACTGTGCGCCAGTTTGTTAGCGATGAAGTTATTCCAATTATTGAACTGTACAATAGAGAAGCTAAATTTCCTGAACAGCTTATCGCTAAAATGGCTGAAATGGGATTATTCGGACCAACGCTTCCTGCAAAATATAATTGCGCAGAGCTAAACAATGTTGCTTATGGTTTGATTATGCAGGAATTGGAAAGGGGCGATAGCGGCATTCGTAGTTTTGCATCTGTTCAAAGTGCTTTGGTTATGTATCCGATTTTTACTTTTGGAAGTGAAGCCCAAAAAGATAAATGGCTTTCAGCACTTGCTAAAGGAGAAAAGATTGGATGCTTTGGATTAACTGAGCCTGATTTTGGTTCCAATCCAGGCGGAATGATAACGAAAGCTGAAAAGGTTGATGGCGGATATCTACTTAACGGTGCAAAGATGTGGATTACCAACGGTACCATCGCAGATGTTGCTATTGTTTGGGCTAAGTTAGATGGTGTTGTAAAAGGATTCTTAGTTGAAAAGGGAATGAAAGGATTTACCGCTCCAGAAATCAAAGGAAAACATTCTCTTAGAGCTTCCATTACCTCTGAGCTTATTTTTGATAATGTTTTTCTACCGGAAGAAAACTTGCTCCCAAAGGCTAAAGAATTAAAGAATGCACTGATGTGTCTAAATCAAGCAAGATATGGCATTGCCTGGGGCGTTGTTGGTTCTATGATGGCTTGCTATGATTCTGCTTTAAATTATGCAAAATCGCGTAAACAATTCAGCAAACCTATCGCTGCATATCAAATGACTCAAGATAAATTAGTATATATGGTTACTGAGATTACCAAATCACAATTATTGAATTTACAGCTTGGTAGATTAAAAGATAAAGGAACATTAAAGTTTAATCAGGTTTCAATGGCTAAAAGAAATAATTGTAAGATTGCTTTGGATATTGCAAGAATGTCTCGCCAGGTTTTAGGAGCAAACGGAATATTGGATGAATATCCAGTAATGCGCCATGCAGCAAATTTGGAATCAGTTATAACTTATGAAGGTACGCACGAAATGCACACGCTGATTATAGGTGAAGATATTACCGGTTTTGCTGCTTTTGATTAATGGAATAATTTTGATTTTGACAGTTTAGGAGTTTTATGTTAGATAAAAGATTCTTCGAAATAGGATTAACATTTGATGATGTTTTACTTGTGCCGGGTAAATCATCAGTGCTTCCACGTGAAGTAGATATTTCCACTTACTTAACACCGGAAATAAAACTTAACATCCCAATTGTTTCTGCCGCAATGGATACCGTTACAGAATCAGCAATGGCAATTGCAATTGCAAGAGAAGGCGGCATTGGAATCCTACATAAAAACCTTTCAATAGAAGAACAGTGTAATGAAGTTGATAAAGTAAAGCGTTCTGAAAGCGGTATGATTAGAGATCCTATAACTCTTACGGTAAATAAAACTATTGGTGATGCTCTTGAATTAATGAAGAAGTATCGTATATCTGGAATACCAATTGTTGATATAAACCATAGGTTAGTTGGGATATTAACTAACAGAGATTTAAGATTTGAGCCAAATAAAATGCTTAAAGTTTCTGATCTAATGACAAAAGAAAATTTGATAACAGCAGCGCTTGGTACAACCTTAGAAAAAGCAGAAATAATTCTTCAAAAGTATAAGATTGAAAAGCTTCCCGTTGTAGATAAATCTGGAACCTTGAAAGGCTTAATTACTTTCAAAGATATTCTTAAGAAGAAAAAACATCCATTTGCCTGCAAAGATGAACATGGCAGATTAAGAGTTGGAGCAGGTGTAGGCGTTACTTTTGATACTATCGAAAGAGTAAAATCCTTAACTGATGCGGGTGCAGATGCTATCGTAATAGATACAGCACACGGTCATTCTTCAGGTGTAATTAAGACCGTTAAAGAAGTTAAGCGGAAATTCAAGTATATCCAGTTAATTGTTGGTAATATAGCAACTTATGAAGCTGCACTTGACCTTATAAATTGTAAAGTTGATGGCTTAAAAGTTGGTATAGGTCCCGGTTCAATCTGTACGACAAGAATTATTGCAGGTGTTGGGGTTCCGCAAATAACGGCAATTGCACATACTTATCAAGCAAGTAAAAAATTTGGTATCCCGATTATTGCCGATGGTGGAATCAAACAAACCGGTGATGTTCCTAAAGCTATTGCAGCAGGTGCTGACTCTGTTATGATTGGTAGTTTATTTGCCGGTGTAGATGAAAGTCCTAGCGAAAAGATACTTTATGAAGGAAGAAGTTTTAAACTATATCGCGGAATGGGTTCACTCAGTGCAATGAAAAAAGGAAGTAAGGATAGATATTTTCAGGATGCAGAAGATGATATTAAAAAACTTGTGCCTGAAGGAATTGAAGGACGAGTTCCATATAAAGGTCCACTTGAAGATACTGTTTATCAATTAGTTGGTGGATTAAAAGCATCCATGGGTTACACCGGAAATGTAAATATCAAAGCGCTGAAATCAAAAAGTAAGTTTATGCAAATTACTCTTGCGGGTCTTAAAGAAAGTCATCCGCATGATGTTTTTCTTACTCAGGAAGCTCCAAATTATCAAATTCATAAATAGGTTTTAATAAGTAATGTTTAAAGTGTTAGTTGTTGCATATTATTTTCCTCCAATGGGATTAAGCGGTGTTCAAAGGACTTTAAAGTTTGTTAAGTATATGAAAAATTATAACTGGGAGCCTACAGTTATAACAAGCGGTAACGTTGCGTATTTTGCTCATGATAAATCTCTTACAAAAGAATTAAATGATACAGAAGTAAAAGTAATAAGAGTTTCTGGAAGCAAAGAACCAAATTCTGTTTTAGCTAAACTTGGTACAATGAAACCCCCAAGTGAGTTTATTAGAAATATTTTTGATAAGCTAAGCCAAACTTTTTTTATACCGGATAATAAAATATCCTGGTCTAAACTTGCGTATAAAAAAATTGATGAGATATTAAGTACAGAAAAGTACGATGCTTTGTTCATCACCTGCCCGCCGTTTTCTGCTTTTGATGTTATATCACAAATAAAAAAGAAACACGATATTCCTTTGTTTGCTGATTATCGAGATCTCTGGTACAATAGTTATTTCGCATTTTATCCAACGCTGTTTCATAAGCTGCTGCATAAAAGAAAGGAATATAACGCACTAAAAGCTGCAGATAGGATTATCGTAACAAATAGAAAGATTAAAGAAAAATTATTAAGCACATATCCGTTTTTAACTTTTGAAGATGTTGTAATTATTTCTCACGGTTATGATAAAGATGATTTTGATAAAATAGAAGCACAGCCAAAGCCGCAGAATAAAATGGTGCTTATGTACTCGGGAATTTTTATGGTGTACAATACTCCTAAATATTTTTTGAAAGCATTTAAACAACTAACTATTGAGCGACCGGATATTGCGTCAATTATCGAACTTCACTTTGTAGGATTTTTAAGAAAAGAAAATCAAAAACTTATTCGTAAACTCAACCTTCAATCATTTGTAAAAGATCATGGTTATGTAAATCACAATGAAGCAATTGCAAAATTAAAATCTGCAGATGTTTTATGGTTTATGGTTGGCAGAAGAAGAAACATTGATGCAATTTTGCCCGGTAAAGTTTATGAGTACATCGGAGCTAAAAAACCTATCCTTGCTTGTGTTCCAGATGGTGCTGCTAAAATAGCTGTTGAAGAATCCGGTGCTGGATATGTATGCAGTCCTGATAATATAGATGAAATAAAAAACACAATTTTAAAAGTTTATCAGGATTACAGCAATAATTCACTTCCAGTTCCTTCGGATGAAATTTTAGAAAAGTTTAGACGTGATAATCTTACGGAATTACTTACAAAACAATTCCAATTAAAATTAAGAGCAGAAGTTTAATGCAGGTTTTATTAATCGGTTCAGGCGGAAGGGAACACGCGCTTGCTCTTAAAATTAAACAAAGCAAAAAATTAACAAAACTATACTGTGCACCCGGTAATCCTGGAACAGAAAGTATAGCTACAAATCACTTTTTAAATGTTAGTGATAAAAAAACCGTAGTTGATTTTTGCAAGAATAATAATATTGATTTGGTTGTAATTGGACCGGAGCAGCCCTTGGTTGATGGACTTGCAGATGTTTTAAGGTTTGCTGGTTTTAAAGTATTTGGTCCATCAGCAAAAGCAGCCCAGATTGAATCAAGTAAAGCATTTGCTAAATCGATTATGAAACAAGCAAATGTTCCAACTGCCACTTTTATAGAGTTCAACCATAATCAATTGTCAGAAGCTCTAAGTTATCTTAATCAAATAAGTTGTCCAACTGTAATTAAAGCGGATGGTCTGGCAGCTGGTAAAGGCGTATTCATTTGCAAAGATTTATCAGAAGCTAAGATCGCTATTCAGGAAATATTTGAGAATAAGATATTTGGTAAATCTGGGAGCAAGCTGATCATAGAAGAATTTCTTGAAGGCGAAGAAGCCTCAATCTTTGCTATTACAGATGGAGAAAAATTTGTATGTCTTCCTGCGGCACAGGATCATAAGAGAATAGGGGATGGAGATGCTGGAAAAAATACAGGCGGAATGGGTGCTTACGCTCCAGCTCCTATTATTACTCCTGATTTACAAAAACAAATCGAAAGAATAATATTCAAACCTACTCTAAATCAATTGCGTGAATCGGAGAATAAATTTGTCGGCTGTTTATATGCTGGTTTGATAATTACAAAAGATGGTCCAAAAGTAATTGAGTTTAATTGCAGATTTGGTGATCCTGAAACACAAGTAGTTTTACCTCTGTTAGATGGAGATTTTTTACAACTTCTTTATTCCGCAGCTGATGGGAATTTAGATGTTAATTCTGTTAAATATTCCGGTGGAAGTTCTGTTTGTGTAGTTGCTGCTTCCAGCGGCTATCCTGATGAATATAAAAAAGGATTTGAGATTTCTGGTTTAAATTCATCAGCTGAAAATGTTATTGTTTATCATGCCGGAACTAAAAAAGAGAATAACAAAATTTTAACTAACGGCGGTAGAGTTTTGGGAGTTACATCCCTAATTAATAATTACGATCTAAAATTAGCAAAAGAGTTAGCTTACAAAGCAATAAATAAACTCCATTTTGAAGGAATATATTTTAGGAATGATATAGCTGATAAAGCTTTCAAACATTTAAAATAAAAATAATCATTCTAATTTTAGTTTCTGCAAATCAGATCCAAAAACAATTAATAAAAACGATCCAACTAACATTAATAAATTCTCTCCAAGTTTCATTAATCCGATTTGAGTTCCTTTTCCAAAGCAGCCGCAATCAATGCTTAAACCGCGGAATAGACTAATCACTATCGCTAAAGTAAAAACAAAAAGTAATGAGAAGATAATAGTGCTATTTTCCTTTACTGCAATTCCAAACACTAATAATATTCCTGCAACTATTTCAATCCACGGCAAAGTAATTGCAAATAAGTTAATAACTGAAACAGGAAACAATCGATAATTTGATATTGAAATAGCAAACTCATTTGGGTTTGAGATTTTTTCAACACCTGCATAAATAAAAACAAATCCGATTGAAAATCTTATTATTAACAGCAGATAATTATTTGATAATAAATTCTTCATTATTTTTTTGTGCTTATTGGATATTTATTTTTTGTCCATTCATTATAACCGCCAACAAAAACATAAACTCTTTTAAATCCCATTTCAAAAAGTTCTTCGCCGGAAAGTTGTGCAATATCGCAATCTGAACCACTGCAATAGGTTACAATTGTCTCGTTTTTGTTTAAGTCGCTGATCGTTTTTGAATAATTCTCAGATCCGTAAAAAGGGATATTGATTGCATCTTTAATATGTCCTTCCGCAAATTCCTCAGGCGAACGAGCATCAATAAATAAAATTTTTTGCTTAAATAATTTATAAGCAAGATCTAATTTGATTGCTTTTGGCTGTTTGAAAGCTTCAACTTTTTGGATCGTTTCTGTTTTTAAATCGATTACAACAGTATCTATTGTTTTTTTTATTTCTGATAAAGTTGAATCAACGAATAAAGAATCTTTAGTTTCAAAGGAGGAAAGTGAATCAGTTTCCCAACTGAGTTTTTTTTCTAATCTTATAAGATTTAAACCATTTGGATTGAAGTGATTATAAATGAGAGAAATGATTATCGAAACGAGAATAATAAAAAATATTTTGGGAAAGTTAATCTTCAATTGTTGTAATATTTTTTTACGGATTGACTTTTATTAACTAAATGTACAAGTATTTAATAAAAAGCCTCCAATAAAAGGAGGCAGTGTACCGAAAGCCGGACTCGAACCGGCACGAGGTGTAAGCCCCACTGGATTTTGAGTCCAGCGCGTCTACCAATTCCGCCATTTCGGCAATTATTTCAAAGAAAGTTCTATGTTACTTGCTAAAAATATTTATGAAAAAAAATAATAATCAATTAACATAAGCGACTACCAACCTGCCTGACGACAGTTAGGTTCCGCTATTTCGGCAATTATTTCAAAGAAGTTTTGTAAAACTCGTAATAATTTTTGTTTTGAAAAATATATTTTCAAGTAGCCTAAGCGTTTGCATTTTTCACAAACCTTAAAATTTCAGAGCAAAAGATAAAAAACTTAAAATTACTAACCAACTTTGTGCATCAATAAAAGATTTCTCTCCTTCTGGTATAAATATTTGAGACATTTATTCGATAATAAACTAAGTGTGAACTGTGGCACAATGATTGTTTTACATTAACCAAACTAAAAGGAGTTATGATGAAAAATATTTACAGAGCAAAAATCAAAAAACATCAGAAAGTTACAGATGTTTATTTTTTGGTTAGCAATTGGAATAACGTTGATGATTATTCTGAAGAAGAGATTGAAGATCTTCTTGAAGAAAATCATATACCTGAAATTTCTTACATCGAAATGATTGAGAAACCAGACAACATTATTTTTGATTAATTATTAACCTTAAATTTTATGAGCAAAACATACATCGGACAGGATGGACATTACGACATCGATGATGATGGTAAAGTCATCCAAAAAATGGTAAATGAGTTTGGAAGATTGACTGGAATTACAAAAGTGTATTCCAACTTTAAAAGAATTCCAAATCTTATTGATAGAAATAAAATAGAGTATTTTTTACAGATGTTAAAAATATATAAAGTTTCCGGGCGAGTTTAATCCTCTTCACTTCAGTTTACTCGTCCTTAACTTTACCTATTAGCTTCTTAATTTATTCTACCTGCACACTTACGCTTTAACCAAGCTTTCATTATTTTTGTATCCAATAACAAACATTGGAATTATGGAAAATAATACTTCAAACCCAAACGATTCTTTAAAAGAAAAATCTAAAAACTTTATCTACGAATTTATTGATGAAGATTTTAAAACTAATAAATGGAATGGAAGAGTTCACACAAGATTTCCACCAGAGCCGAACGGTTATTTGCATATTGGACATGCAAAATCCATTTGCCTCAATTACGGAATAGCTCGTGATTATAAAGGTAAGTTCAATTTAAGGTTTGATGATACTAATCCAACAAAAGAAGAACAGGAATATGTTGATTCGATAATTGAGGATGTAAAATGGCTTGGCGGTGATTTTCAGGATCGAATATTTTTTGCATCAGATTATTTTGAACAGATGTATGAATGGGCTGTTAAGCTTATTAAAAAAGGCAAAGCTTATGTTGATGATTCTGATTCCGAAACAATGCGTGGATTACGCGGGACTATAAATGAAGCAGGTAAAGAAAGTCCAAATCGTAATCGTTCTGTGGAAGTAAATCTTGATCTATTTAAGCGAATGAGAAAAGGTGAGTTTAAAAA
Source organism: Ignavibacteriota bacterium (assembly GCA_039931535.1). Taxonomy (GTDB): domain Bacteria; phylum Bacteroidota; class Ignavibacteria; order Ignavibacteriales; family Ignavibacteriaceae; genus IGN3. The sequence goes on along the minus strand of JBDTRQ010000139.1, from coordinate 3,871 downwards.
CGGTGAAAAAGTTTTACGTGCAAAAATTGATATGTCTTCACCAAATATGCTTTTGCGCGATCCTGTTATGTATAGAATTATTCACTCAGCCCACCATCGTACAAAAGATAAATGGTGTATTTATCCAACTTATGATTGGGCACACGGATTGGAAGATTCTATCGAAGGAATCACCCATTCCATATGCACATTAGAATTTGAAGTTCATAGACCATTGTATGATTGGTTTTTGAATGAACTTAAAATAAATCATCCGCAACAAATTGAATTTGCAAGATTAAATTTAACGTACACTGTTATGAGCAAACGTAAATTGCTTGAACTTGTTGAACAAAAATTTGTTGATGGATGGGATGATCCAAGAATGCCAACTATTTCCGCATTCCGAAGAAGAGGTTACACTTCCGAAGCTATTCAGAATTTTGCAGAAACAATCGGAGTTGCAAAACGTGATGCAATGACTGAGATTGCTTTGCTTGAATTTGCTATTCGGGAAGATTTAAATAAAAAAACTCAAAGAGTTATGGCTGTACTTGATCCATTAAAAATTGTAATAACAAATTATACTGGTGAAGAAGAACTTGAAGCTGTTAATAATCCGGAAGATGCTGAAATGGGGCATCGGAAAGTACCGTTTGCAAAAGAACTTTACATCGAGAAAAGTGATTTTATGGAAAATCCGGTAAAGGGATTTCATAGATTAATTCCTGGCGGCGAAGTTAGGTTGCGTTACGCTTATATTATTAAATGTGATGAAGTAATTAAAAATGATAAAGGCGAAGTAATTCAACTTAATTGCAGTTACGATATTGAAACAAAAAGCGGAACGGGCACAAGTACAAAAAAAGTTAAAGGTACAATTCATTGGGTTTCTGTTAATCACGCTGTTGATTGTGAAGTTAGATTGTATGATAGGCTTTTAACAGTTGAAGATCCTGCAAGTGAAAAAGATAAAGATTACAAAGAGTTAATTAATCCGAAATCACTTGAGATAATTACTAATGCAAAGTTAGAACCATTTATAAAATCAGCAAAACCCGGAGATCGTTTTCAGTTTGAAAGACAGGGATATTTTTGTGTTGATACAAAATATACTACAAATAAAAAGCTTGTTTTCAATCGTACCGTTACTTTAAAAGACACCTGGGCTAAAACCGGCGGCAAAAAATAAAATCATTTTTAAGATGAATTATTATGGCAAAAGAAAAAACTAAAAAATTGTACTCAGTTATTACCGGAGATATTGTTAAATCATCAAAATTATCTTTAGAGCACCATAAGCTTTTAGTAAAGGTGATGAAAAATTCTTCCAAAGATCTTTCTAAGATTTTTCCAGATGCTTTAAAATATGAACCTGAATTATTCCGCGGTGATAGCTGGCAGCTTCTTATCAAACAACCGGAGTTGGCTTTAAGCATAGCTATGTTTTATCGTGCGTATTTAAAAGCTAAAATGCAGCTTAGCTCAATCGATGCACGAATGGCTATCTCTATTGGCACTGTCGATTTTATTGAGTCATCTTTTGGTGTTGGAAATGCTTATAAGATTTCCGGAAAAGCATTAGATAAAAAAGGTAAACGTAAAATCCGTTTTGTTTCTGATGTTATTCCAAATTCAGATATTATTGATTTGCTTATCCAGAATACTGATTATATTTCTTCTAAATGGACAAGCCGCCAGAGCAAAATAGTTTTACTTGCATTGCAAAATATGGATCAGAATACAATTTCATCTAAGCTTTGTATTTCTCAGCAGGCAGTTTCTAAACAGATAGATTCTTCAGGATGGATAGTTGTTGCTGAAAATATTGTTTATTTCAAACATGCTTTGCTTTATGCTTCAAATGTTCTTAAAGCTAAAAAATAGCTGTACAACCTTTTAAGGTTGTATTGTAGTAATACAACCTTTTAAGGTTGTATTATGATATCACAACCATTTAAGGTTGTGTAAGTAAAATAAAATTAAAAATAGATGATATAAGCTTTTAAGCTTATATCTATATCAAATAATTGAAAGAATTATGTATGATTATAACTGATAATATTTTTATTCAAATTCTTATTCCATTATTAACAGCACATTTTCTTACAGATTTTATCCTACAAACCGATAAAGATGTTAAGAAAAAACAAAGTGCTTTAATATTTGGTAAACATATCGTGTTTGTTACCTTTTTTAGTTATTTATTGGTAGGGGATTGGAGTAATTATATAATTCCAGCAGCAATTTTATTTAGCCACACAATAATTGATTTATCTAAAAAGACATTCAAAAAAGATTCGTTAACAATTTTCTCTTTAGATCAAGCAGCGCATTATATAGTAGTACTTGTGTTATCGTTTTACATGCAAAACAATGCAAAGTTGGAAAGCAACAATCTATTTTGGTTAGGTGTTTTTGGAAGCGTTTATTTAAAAGCACTAATTATCATAATTGCAGTTATACTAACAACAAAGTTTAGCAGTATAATAATCAGTTACATAATCAAACCATTCCAAGCTAAAATATTTAAAGCACAGAACAACAATAGAGATGAAATAAAAACCGGCAGAATTATCGGTTACTTAGAAAGAATTATTATTCTTGTTTTGTTTCTTGCCGAACTGCCTGCTGTGGTGGGATTTCTAATAACTGCAAAATCAATTCTACGATATGCAGAGATTAAAAACGAAAGTGACAAGGTGATGGTTGAGTACGTTTTAATCGGTACGTTATTAAGCTTTACTATTGGAATAATAATAGCTTTTGCAACCACTAAGTTGTTAGTTAATCTAAACTAAAAAATCAAATAGTAATTTTTAGCACTGCTGTTTTAATCCTTTTAATCACTTCATCATTACCAAGAATAAAAAGTAAATCAAACATTCCGGGTCCGGTACTTTGACCTGAAACAGCTAATCGTAACGGATGAATTAATTTTCCTTTGCCAACATTCAATTCCTCAGAAACTTTTGCTAGTACATGTTCAAAATCTTCTTTAATTGGAATTGAAAGCGTAGTAAACTCATCTTTTAATCTATTTAAATGCTGCGAAGTTTCAGGTTTCCAATTTTTCTCGATTGATTTCTGTTCATATTCTGTTGGTGCTTCATAAAAATAAGAGCAAGTATCAATAAACTCTTTTACAAAAGAAACACGTTCTTTCATTGCTTCAATTATTAACTTTAAATACTCATCAGAAAAATTCTGATCTTTATATTTTGATTTTTGAATTTCATCTTTTAAAAAGCTTAGCAATTCATCAGGATTTTTCTTTCTTAAGTGTTCAGCATTTAGCCAGTTTAATTTTTGCAAATCAAAAACTGCTCCAGCTTTATTAACTCTTTCTAAAGAAAAACTTTTAATAAGCTCATCCATATAATAAAATTCTTTATCATCGCCGGCGTTCCATCCAAGCAGAGCAACAAAATTTATTAGTGCATCTTTTAAAAATCCTTTATCGCGATAATCCTCCACAGCAACATCGCCCTGGCGCTTACTAAGTTTAGAGCGATCAGGATTTAACAGCAACGGAAGATGCGCAAAAATTGGTCTTTCCCATCCAAAAGAATCATAAAGCAAAACGTGTTTTGGTGTTGATGAAAGCCATTCTTCACCTCGGATAACGTGAGTGATTTTCATTAAATGATCATCAACTACGTTTGCAAGATGATAAGTTGGATAGCCATCGCTTTTAATTAAAACTTGATCATCAACGTTGTTGCTTTCAAATTCAACGTGTTCACGAATTATATCATCAAACTGAATTGTTTGATTTGGAATTACATTTAACCGCACAACTTTTGCAACTCCAGATACAAGATTTTTTTCAACTTCTTCTTTGGATAATTTCAAGCAGTGTTTATCGTACTTTGTTTGCGGAAGTTTTTGT
>JBDTRQ010000138.1:0-4808 GCA_039931535.1 Ignavibacteriota bacterium | reverse complement strand
TGAGATAATTCTTTAAGAAAAACCATTCCATAAGCCGCTTGCACTCTTGGATGAGTATGTTTCAAGAAGAAATCTTTTCCCAAACATAATCGTATAGTTCGATACTGTTCAACTTGAATGCGCTGTGCAAGTCTTGAAAATGGTCCATCATATTCCCAGCTTGGAAAACTTGCTGCACGCTGTGATCCGTAACTATTTAAAAAAGTATTTTCCATTATTGCCATTGAGTTTAAGCTAACGGGAATAAAAATATTTGCTTCTGCCGGATGGAAACGATACCAAACATTTCTGTATCCCCAAACTTTAATATTATTAATTCCGGTTTCTTTTTCATAAAGTTTTAAAGCCTCTGCTGTTGCCTGTAAAACTTTGTAGTGAGTGTCAGGTCCGCTTCCTTCCGGATCTAAAGCAACCGTTACAATTGTTGGTTTTATTTCTTTTAGAAGATGTAGTATAGGAATTACATCTCTATCCATTTCGGGATTTTCTGTAAATATATCACCCTGATAAAAACCAAGACGCATGTGAGAAACGGAACTTGAGTTAAATCCAAAGAAAGCCCAAACAAGTTCTTCTTCCCATTCACGCATCATTCCTTTCAATTTTTGTACGTGTGGAATATCTTTTTTGCCAGGATATTGTGTTTGAAAATAATTAATCAACTCATCAACTCTATCTCCAAGATATGCAATGTTATCTTCTTCATAAATTTCAATCATATTTCTCAGCAGTCGGCGTGATACAGCTTCTTTACGGATGGTCTTACTGTGCTCTGCTAATCCATCAAGATAAAGGTGAATGTCGCGATCCTTTCCTTCCTTAAATTCAGGATCAAAATAACGCTGTGTAAAACGTGATGTAAAATCAGATTGACTCAAATAATATTTTAAATCCTCGAGTAAGCTTAGCATATAGGCATTTGTAACTGCTGTAAACCCGCTTGTCATCGTAACAAAATGATGACTGTTACTTGCATCGCGCACAAGATGAGTTATGTGCGGTAAATATCCAAGTAGAATATCATCGTGATGCGGACCTGTGTGGAGAATAGTTTGATTGGAAACCTGCGCCATACCACGATCAAATCTTTCTATAATCGAATTGTAAATTTCAGTTCCAATTTCTAATGGGGTTTTATTTGTCCTATCCAAAATAAATTTTGTAATCTGATCGGAGTTATAATCTTCAACAGTTAAATCAACCAGAGATTTATTTTTTTCTAAGCAAAGATTTACAACCGCTCTTTCAATTGATGCTCTTGAAATATCTGCTTCTTTAATAACATCATCATACCTTCTTTGAAGTAATCTGAATGCTGCACCGTTTGTTAAATAAAATCGTGCGTTTGGCAATCTCTGCAAAACAGTTGCAGGATATTTATTTGATATTGGAGTTTGAATAGAATCCCTTACAATATTTCCTTTCGCTTCACCTGCGGCAATAATAATAGCCGTTGCATCTTGGTTGTAAGTAATTGTATCAAGCCCGATTGTAATTACCAATCTTTTTTTAGCAACTTCAATTCCGCCAAGATCACTTGCTGCTGCCGCTTGTGTTTCATAATTAGTTTGTATCAATCTTGTTGTGGAATAATGATCGCTGCCCATAACATTAAAACCAATATGCCCATCTGGACCAATTCCGCCAAGGAAAAATCCGATGCCGCCCATGTCGCGTATCTTCTTTTCATAATCTGTACAAAACTGATCAACAAGTTCTATCGTTTGTTTTTGAAATCTTTCTTGAGTAGTTGAAGCCCAGCGTGTACGCAATGATAAATCTATAAGTTCATCAGGAAAAATTTCTGACAGCGATAAATTATTTGCAGTTGGTATCTCATTAATATTCATCAGCAAAGCTTTTTTAATATCCAATCCCCAATTACTGAAATAATATTTTTGAATGTAATAATAAAAACTATTATGCTGATGCGAATCAATCGGATAAAATTCATCTATCTGAACAAAACGCAGATTTGCAATATCAGGTTTGCTGCTGGAATCCAGATCAACTTTTTTAAATGTGTTAACAACCTCATCTTTATCCCAGTTTTTTAAAAAGAAAGCAACCCATTTAATAAAATGTTCAGGTGTTTTGCCTGTTGGTAAAGAAACTACTCCATTAGGATTTTTTTGAACCCATTCAATAAATCTTAACGCAGTCATTTTCCCTAATTCAGGAAAATTCGCTACCTGTATAACAGGAATTTTTTCAGCGGGTTTATAGATTAATTGTTTTTGGGAAAGCCCGAGGTAATACTGTTCAACTTTAGATATCATTTTAATTATTTATTTAAGTGGCTAAATATTTTTTATAATTGCAAACCAAATATACTGAAGCTCCAATTGTATTTAAAGAAGATGCAATTACATAATTAAATCTATTTATTAAGATTCTTTGTGTAAATTTGTATCGAAAAAATTTACTAATAATTAAAAATTAATTAAAGAAAATATTATGAACTCATCTCAAGACTCCAAAACACTTTTTGAAGAGATAAGTAAATTAAGCACCGAACAGCGCAATCCACGTTCGATGGAAATTGATGCAAAATCCACAGCAGATATTATAAAAATAATTAATGATGAAGATAAACTTGTGCCTTATGCTGTTGAACGCGAATTACCTTACATAGAACAAGCGGTTGATATAATTGTAAATGCACTTAAAAATGGCGGCAGGCTTTTATACTTTGGTGCGGGAACAAGCGGCAGACTTGGAATTGTTGATGCTTCGGAATGTCCGCCAACTTTTGGAACTCCATACGGTATGATTGAAGGTTACATCGCTGGGGGACAGGCAGCAATGTTTCGTGCGCAAGAAGGAGCCGAAGACAAAGAAGAAAACGGCGCAAGCGAAGTGGTTGCTGCAAAGGTTACAGCTAAAGATGTTGTTTGTGGAATTGCTGCCAGCGGAAGAACCCCTTATGTTGTTGGCGCTGTAAAAAAAGCAAAGCAGCTTGGTGCAAAAACTTTGTACGTTACTACTAATCCACGAAAAGATTTTGATATTGTTGAAGTTGATGTTGCAATTTGCCCTTATGTTGGACCAGAAGTAGTGATGGGATCAACAAGAATGAAAAGTGGAACTGCACAAAAATTAGTTTTGAATATGCTTACAACTGCAGCAATGATTAGGCTTGGAAAAGTATATGAAAATATGATGATCGATATGCAAATGACAAATAAAAAACTTGTAGAGCGATCAAAAAAAATTGTTATGACAATTACAGGATTAAACTACGATGAAGCAACTACGGCACTTGAAAATGCTAAAGGACATGTAAAGACAGCGCTTGTAATGATTAAAGCAAATGTAGATTTAAAAACTGCTAAGGAAAGGTTAAAAGCCGCCGATGGCTTTGTTCGTAAAGCGATTGAGGGAGAATTGAGTTAAAAAACTTTAAAATCTAATTGCATTAGCAAATTCAAATCAGTAATTTTAACTAACATAAGTCAAAAAAAAATAAAACTTAATTAATAACTACTAACAAACATTCAGGAGGTTTTAATGAACCGACTTCTAACTCTTTTTGCGATACTGTTCCTTGTATCATTTTATAATCTACAAGCTCAGGATATATTTACGCGTACTTCTACAATTCATACTTTAACATATGAACCCGGCGGCGGCGGAATAGGTGGCGTTGTTGCAGGGGTTGATTGGGATAATGATGGCAAACCTGATTTATATGTTTGTAATGCAAATTATATCGATAGACAAACTGGAGAGTTAATTCCCAAAATTTGGAAATTTGAATGGAATGAAGTTACTGCCGAATGGGACTCTGTTTGGGGAGCTACTCTTCCTGCTCAAGCACAAAATACATGGACTACTTTAGTTGCTGCAGACTTAGACAAAGATGGAAAACCAGAACTTGTTTGGACTCCGGTAAATTTCTCTTCTCCAGATCCACCAGCCCCGCAAAATCCTAATCCTCTTCGTATAGTTGTATATGAAGTAGTCGGTGATGGTAGTGATAACTTAGGTGTAGATGATGGTTTTGGAGCTTTTCTTCCAAATGCTGCCACTACTATTGTAACAGATAATAATTATAATTTAAGACCAATTAGTTTAAAGGTATTGGATATTGATAATGATGGAACAGATGAATTAATTTTTGCTGATCAAGCTTCAGATTGGCACTTTGGAGTGCTTTCTGTTGATGATATACCCGATAATGGCAGTGGTTTAGAAAACTGGACTGTTGAAGCAAGCGGTTTAAATGACCCTGTTCAAACCGGAATGGGAAGCGCATATGATGTAGCCGTTATTGGTAAAACTATTTATGTTTTTGCAAGTTCAGGTTTAATCTATCCAGTTAAGTACGATGGCTTTGCATGGGTAAGTTCAGCCCCTCTTACTAACGTTGCAAATGAAGATGGATCATTTAGAGGAACTGCTACTGCTGATCTTGATAATGATGGAACCGATGAAATTATTTTAGGCGGTTGGTCAAGCGGAAATGTATTTGTACTAAAACAAGTTGCTGATACACTTCAAACTTTTGTAGTTGCTGATCTTTCTACTATGGGAGCTACCAGACTTAACGGCGCCGCAGTTGGCGATCTTGATGAAGATGGAAAACCTGATTTTGTTTTTGGAACCAGACCTATCAGTGTGCCGAACAATGCTGTTTACCGTGTTGAATTTCAGGGCGGCGATATTACCGACCCGGCAAATTATCAATCACAGATAATTGATTCATTATTAGTTCCCGCTCCCGGCGGTACAGGCGGTCAGCTTGATGTTGTATATATGGCTAATGTTGACGGCGACGCTGCTGATGAAGTTCTTTACACACAAGG
>JBDTRQ010000137.1:0-2246 GCA_039931535.1 Ignavibacteriota bacterium | reverse complement strand
AAAATACTAAAATCAAATTCATTGCTTTGCATTGCGTTTGGAGTTGGAGTTTTAAATCCTTGTTGAATTAGTCTGCCTTCCCAGGTTTTAAAAACGTATCCTTTGTTAACAACAAAATTTAAGTTGCCTGCTTTTACACCTTCACCAAAAACAAAATAATATCTCCACCAAAAAACACCTGCTAATATTAATATTAAAACAGGAATTCCAATTTTTAAAAACTTTTTCATATATAATCTCGTTTTTTTTACACACAATATTAACTCAATTTAATTCTATTTAAAAGCTGTCTTTATGGAATTTTTTATAATGATTATAGAAAACATTTTATCTAAAACTTTGGAGGTCTCAAATTTTGCGTGAGGTGACTAGTTAAATCAAATCCTTTTACTAACTTTGCATACCAATTAACAACACATAATTATCGATGAAAAAAATAATTCTATTTTCTATACTCTTTCTTACTTCTTCATTACCGGTATTTTCTCAGGAAGATTTTGAATCTGTAACTGATTCCGTTGGAATAGAAGTATATTTAATTGATGCTTATGTAAAACAGGAACCGCCATATATTTTCATTTTATCATTTTATACAAGTGAAGTTTGTTCAAGCAATGTAATCATTGATGGCAAATATGAATATCCTGTTTCTAATGAATTAAGTGAAGCACATGCAGCAAAGATTGATATTTCCGATCTAAAATTTTTGGATAAAAATGTAAACTTTGTAATTGAAACAATTGATTCACTCGGTAATAAAAATTTATCTGAAGAATTTGAATTTGATTTGCCGTATGAACCTGAAATAAGCGAGGGCTCAAGCATTTGGACATTGTGTTTATTTGCAGGTTCTGTTTTTGTTCTGCCGATGCCCGGTTATGTTAAAGAAAATGGCAATCATTATTACAGTTTAACTAAAGAAATTCCCATCGTTTCATTCAGAGCAAAAAGAGGAAATTATCCATCAGGCTATTTGGCGTTTGAATACACATATATTTTTGAGGCTGAAAACAAGAATTTTGTCCGTCTCGGTTATAAAAAAATATTTCCAATTGATTACATCGAATATATTTCTGCAGGTGCAACTGCTTATACAAATTTTTCAGGTCAAAACGGTTTTGCTCCGGAAATTTCCGTAGGATGGTTTACTTTGTTTGATACTTTTACAGTTTATACCCGCTATCGTTACAACTTCAAACCAAATGATTCAAACTCGAACTTTCACGAGATAAATTTGGGACTTTATACCCGCTTCTTTTCTCTTTATTTATAGCGCATCGATTATTATTAAATGGAATGATTTTTCAAATTCTTATGTTATAGTAAGAAACAAAATTAAATTATGAAATTTTTAGCGCTTACATTTTTTTTATTATCAAATCTTATCGTATCTGCTCAAACAGGTAATCTATCAGGAAAAGTAACTGATAAAAACGGTGCCTTACCGGCAGTTAATGTTTTTATAATCGATACAAACATTGGTGCCGGTGCTGATGAAAAGGGTAATTATAAAATAACCGGCATTCCATCTGGTGCACATCAAGTTAGATTTAGTGCAATCGGCTTTCAAACAAAAGTTGTTGATGTTATAATTTATACAAATAAAACTACTGAACTTAATATTACTTTAATTGAAACGATTATAGAAATTCAATCTGTTGAAGTAACAGGAATGAAGATACAAGAGCAAAGCGATACGCGAACAAGCTTGATTGATCTTAATCCACGTGACGCCAAAATTTTACCCGGCGCTGCAGAAGATGTTTTACGCACACTGCAATCTCTACCCGGAGTTTTAGCTCCGAATGATTTTTCATCACAGCTTGTTGTGCGCGGCAGTGGTCCCGATCAAAACTTAATTATAATGGATGACGTAGAAATTTTTAATCCGTATAGACTTTACGGCGTTGTTAGTATGTTTAATCCGGATGCAGTTTCGGATGTTAATTTATTATCAGGTGGATTTCCTGCAAAGTACGGTGATAGACTTTCCGCAGTTTTAGATGTTACTAATCGTGAAGGCGATAACACAAAAAATCTAAAGGGAATGATCAACACTTCTATTGTCGATGCGAACATTGTGCTTGAAGGTAAAAATCCATTTGACATAAAAGGAAGCTGGTTAATAAATTCCCGCAGAACTTATTATGATCTTGTTATTGAACCATTTGTAAAAAGCGCAGGCTTGGTTGATGATAATACTTCGTTTCCAAATTTTTATGATTTTCAAGCCAAACTTGTATTTG
>JBDTRQ010000136.1:0-3993 GCA_039931535.1 Ignavibacteriota bacterium | reverse complement strand
TTAAATTTGTAATGTCTGAAAGATATATTGATCAAATAAGAAAGGCAAAAATATAAACTCAATATTTGATAAGCTGATAAAGGAAATGAACTGATGGCTAGTATATATAATAAAAACGGAGTGCTCTATCTTTCCTGGTGGGACTGGGCTGAGAACAAGACTAAAAATCGTTCTCTTAAAATGAAAGACAGCGTTAAAAACAGAAAAGAAGCAAAAGCATTTGCAAAGAAACTGCAAAAAGAATTGGATGTTCAGAAAACAGATTCAAATAAATCTGCTTTGACGAAAGGTTCAACTATTAAAAAAGCGTTTGAACATTTTAAAGAAAACAATGCTACCAAGCATTATAAAACTATTAAAGATTACGATCGTTTCTACAAAAAATTCATTGAGACATTTGATGAGAACAGTGGATGTTCAGTTCTGAATAAGTTAACGGCTGAAAGCTGGATCAACGAGTTGAAGAAACTTTCCTTCAGTAAGAATACAATTCACGGCTACTATAAAAATTTTAGTCATTTTCTTAATTTCCTATTCGAATATAGTTACATACCAATGTTCAAAATTAATCGAGATGTTAGAACAAAGGCTGAAGTTAAAGATATAATTATATTTACTGATGATGATATTGCTGCAATGTTTTCAAATCTGGGGAATAAGAGATCCAATTTCAAAACACTAATCTATTTTATGTTCTATACAGGACTTCGTTCATCCGATATTTATAAAATCGAAGTTAAGGACATTGATTTAAAGACCCAGATGGTAAAGTATTATTCACTAAAAAGAAAAGAACACCGCGAAGTTCCGTTTCATTCTGAACTGATCCCGATACTTAACTCAAGGTTTGAAGTGATTAAAGAGGGATCACTTTTCGGTTATAAGGATTACAATTATCTTGGAAAAGCTGTGACTCGTTATTTTGAGAAGATTGGATTAAAAGCAAAAAACTGTTCAGCTAAAACTTTCAGGAAAACTTTTATAACGCTTTCTAGATCACGATATAAAATGGATGCAACAATCGTTAAGGAATTAGTTGGGCACAAGCATACATCAACCACTGATAAATATTATAATAGAGTTGATGTTGATGATATGAAAGAGGAATTGAAAAAATTCAAAATGCCAGTAGTTGAAAAAAAAGAAATTTCAAATCCATAAACTGCGCAGACTGAGTGACACCCCGTAAATTAATAAGCCCCTGTTTTTGACAGGGGTTTTCTTATCCTCAAAGAAAAAATTAACCAAATTGACAAGCTGATCAATCTTTATATCTTTTTAAACTGAAGTAGTAACTGAAGTAGTAACTGAAGTAGTAAGGTGATAAATTAGGTAGATTTCAGTAAGTATTACCGAATATTAGATTTTGTATAAATAAGAAAACCTCAAAATCGAGTGATTTTGAGGTCTTTCGTGGGCGCTCAGGGATTCGAACCCCGGACCCTCTGCTTGTAAGGCAGATGCTCTAAACCAACTGAGCTAAGCGCCCAAATTCTTTACACAATTTCATTAAAATTTGAAGGACAAATATGTGCTTTTTCTAAAATAAAACCAAGCAATTTGTGTAATTAGTCGGTCTAAATTGATATAATATTTACTCAAAACGAGTAAATATTATACTTTAATTTTAATATCAATTCAACTTTTTAGGATGCTCAAAAAACAAAAACTTGCAGCAGTTTTTATTCAAATTTTTCCATTTATCATCAAATGAAAACCCGACGATGCCTGTGGTTGGTATATTATCTTTAAAAATATTTCCAATATAATTTGTTAAATCTGTTATGCCCGGGTTATGGCATACAACCAGAATATTATTGTGAACTTCATCCAGCAAATGAATCTTACTCAATATCGTTCTGCTTGATGCTAAATAAAGATCATCTAAAAATAATATCTCATTTTTATAATCAAGAACCTTAATAAATGCTTTCGTCGTTTCAGTAGTCCTTGTTGCAGTACTTGATAAGATTAAATCGAGCGGAATGTTTTTCTTTCGCACTAATTCAGCCATAGCAGGCGCATCTTTTGTGCCTCGCTTATTTAACGGTCTTTCAAAATCTGAAAGAGATGGATTTTTCCAGCTTGATTTTGCATGTCTTAAAAGAATTAAATTTTTCATAATTATATATGGTGTTTACTGATCACGACTGTGATAATTATCACCCATTATTCATGCCTATTAAATTACTTTTATTTTGATAATAATATATAATGGCGGCTATTGATTACACTTCTTAAATTAACAATCAAATTTAGTTCCGATAAAAGTATCAGTTAAACTTGGTAAAAATAATGTTCGAAAGTAAAATATTAAAATTAGTTGAACAGCATGTATTAGATCTCTTCGAGAAAAAAATTGCTGCCGAAGATCTCTATCATAATCTTTCTCATACTATCGAAGTGGTTAAAGTTTCGGATAAAATTGCTTTGGATGAAATGTTGTCTGATAACGATATAGAGATCTTATTAATTGCTGCCTGGTTTCACGATACAGGTCATTTCAATTGCTGCAACGGACACGAAGATAAGAGCGTTGAGTTTGCAATAGATTATTTAAACAATGAATCTTATCCACAACATAAAATTGATAGAATAGTTGGCTGCATTAAGGCTACCAAAATACCACAAAATCCAAAAAATAAATTGGAGCAGATAATTTGCGACGCAGATTTACAACATCTTGGTATGGCTGATATTGAAGAGCGAGGTTTTACTTTAAGAAAAGAATTAGAAATCAAAGGGATAAAAAAAGTGGATGATGTTGTTTGGCTCAAATCCTCAATGGAGTTTCTATCCAATCATAAATTTTTTACCGATTATGCGATTAAAACTTTTGGTGAGCAAAAAAAAATCAACCAAATAAATCTCGAACAAAAACTGAAAATTCTACAATCAAAAGTAATAACTGATAATTGATCCTGCGAAAATAAAACCCGAAGCTAATTAATTAACTTCGGGTTTAACAAAACTATTCCACTGTAATTTTGGAATTTTCTAACAACACATTATAAAAATAACCTGAACCAAAATCTTTATCTTTAACAACTTTACCTTCAGCAATGATTGTTGAACCTACCTTAACGGATTGACTTGTAGTAACAAGTAAATCATGTGTTTCATTTGTTCCAGTACCATCCTGAATATGAGCCCAGTTTGTACCCATAATGTTTTCATTTACTTTTACAACTTTGCCGCGAACCTTAATTGTTTTAGACTCCAGTGAATTCTTTTTATTGTAAACCTGTTCAACAGTATAACCATCTTTTACCGGTTGAACATTTATGGATACATCTTTACCTGTTGCAACATTTTGATGAGGCGATTTAATTTGTTCCTCGCTGCCGCTTTTCTTTGCATCATCTACAAATAGAATTGATTCAAAAGTTCTATCTAAAGATTCACTTTTAAAATTTTTCATTTCCATTGCTTTAGAAAAAATAACGTACTCACCAGTATTTATATCCATTTTATTTACAGCAATCCAATATTCTTTATCTTTTTCTTTAACTTTTAGATATGAATAATTACTTGCATCAATTTTTTCTTCCACAAATACGTTGTGAACATCAGTAGAACCATCATTATTCATCGTCTGATTTTGGTTCTGATTTACATTCAACTGCTGCGGTTGTTCTTTTTCTCCGCAGGCTGTAACTATTAATAATATCGATACAAATAAAAAACTAACTAATGTTTTAATCATTGTTTCACCTTATTTTATATAAAAATTTTCGTAAAGATAATAAAGAATCATAAGATATTAGTGGTACAAATCGCCGCTATTTTAATTTGTTCAGTAAGAATTTTGGATATTCAAGGCATCTTGTCTAATTTTAGAAAAATATTTAAATATAAATGACAACAAAAATATTCCAATTTATTCTACTCTCTCTTTTTATATCTTATTCAAGTTATGCTCAGCCATCATGGCAAAAAATTAAAACTCCAACAGATTTTAATCTTCTAAAAATTTTCTATTTGGATTCGTTG
>JBDTRQ010000135.1:0-16241 GCA_039931535.1 Ignavibacteriota bacterium | reverse complement strand
AAGCACAATTGCACCAAGTGCGCCCCAAAGATAATTTACAAAGACAAGTTTAAATGGTTCTCTATCGTATCGGTCGAATTTCCAAATCAATACTAAATAGATTGACATAGGAACGATTGCGGCAAACGCGGAAAAGATTATTAACATTTAGTTTTTGATAATGATAACAATAATTAAATATCTGTTTCAAATTATTGATTTGGAGGTAAAAAACCCAAAATTATTTTCGGTCTTTTTTATAGATTAGATTTGCCAAACATTTACAAATATGCTTCAAAGCATGTGATTTAAACCTCCTTACGACTATTAAGATGTTAAATGTACTTTATTTAGCAGCAAAATATTTTTCTTTTCAGATATAAAGACTTAATTGTTCCCAAAATCCCAATCTTTCACTTCCAGCATTGTTTGATTATATAGCGGTTCAGTTATATATTTAGCCTCGTTTTTTGCGTGATTTTGCAAGATGATTATAAAGATTTCAAATTTAAATGTTGGGGAACACGATTTTGTTTTTGAGAACAAAGTTGATTTATTGGATTTAGATAAACCATTTTATGGGAAATATAGATCTTCTGTAATACTTAATAAACTGCACGATCAGTTAATACTTTCTGCAAGTTCAAATTTTAATGTAAAGTATGAATGCGATAGATGTGGAACAGAGTTTAAAACAAGTTTAAAAAGCGATTACAAAATGATTTATCTAATGAATGAGGCTCCTGCGGAAACGGAATCTCTTAATGTAAGTTATCTAAGCAGAGATGCGGATAAGAATGATATTACGAGCGATGTTCGCGAATTTGCACTGCTTTCAATTCCAATGAAAAATCTTTGTAAAAAAGATTGCAAAGGATTATGTTACCGATGCGGTAAAGATTTAAATAAAGAAAAATGCAGTTGCAATGCGGAAGAAATTGATCAGAGGTGGAAACCTCTTATGAACTTGAAAGACAAATTAAATCTTAATTAAATATAATGGAATGATAATATGGCACATCCGAAACGGAAGATATCTAAAAGTCGTAGAGATAAACGCAGAACTCATTATAAAGCAGTAGCGCCATCGTTAAGCACTTGTGGAAATTGCGGTGATATGAAACTTGCTCATCGTGCTTGCCCTTCCTGCGGTTACTACAATGAACGCTCTGTGTTTATTCCTAAGAGCTAATTTTGATTAGCTTACTTATCTAATGACTGAATCAGTAGCTAAAAATTCTAAGTGCAGAATAATTGTTGATGCAATGGGGGGTGACTACGCCCCTCAAAATACAGTTCTTGGAGCTATCGAAGCTTTTAATTATAAAAATGATTTTGAACTTTTTCTTGTTGGAAAAAAAGAAGAAATACTTTCTGTAATCAAATCCAATCAACTTTCTTTTGATGAAAAGTTTATTATCCATACTGATGAAATCATTGAGATGGGTGATTCGCCAACTTCTGCTTTAAAATCAAAACCACATTCGTCAATTGTAAAAGGCGCTCAGCTTGTTAGAGAAGGTAAAGCTGATGCTTTTGTAAGTGCAGGCAATACTGGTGCAATGATGAGTGCTTCAACATTAATTATGGGAAGAATTACTGGTGTTGGTCGTCCAACTATCGGAGCTGAAATACCAAATGTGTACGGCATTTGTTATCTTTATGATGTTGGCGCTGGCAAAGATGCAAAACCTTCTCATCTTTTTGAATATGCTGTGATGGGAAGTATCTATGCAAAAGAAATGGGCGGCATTTCAAATCCATCTGTTGGACTTTTAAGTATGGGCGAAGAGGAAGGCAAAGGAAATGATGTTTCAAATGATGCTTATAAACTTCTACAAAATTCCAAGCTAAATTTTATTGGAAATGTTGAAGGTCGTGATATTCTTACCAAACAAGTTGATGTTGTCGTGTGTGATGGATTTGTTGGAAATATTATTTTAAAATTTGGTGAATCTGTTCCTAAACTGCTAAAACATCTTTTAACCAAAACAGCCGAAGCAAGTTTTTTTGATAAGTTAAAAGTTGGATTATCAAAAGGAACTTTAAAAAAATCATTAAAGTCTTTAGATTACCAAGAGCATGGCGGTGTTCCGTTGCTTGGGGTTAATGGAATTAGTATTATTGGACACGGTTCAAGTTCTCCTAAGGCAATCAAGAATATGGTGTTAAAAGCACGAGAAATGTACAATAAAGATTTAATTAAAAAGATAGAAAATTCTATCAAACAATACTCGCAAAAATAATTAGTGGATAATTAATGTCTGATAAAAAAATTAATGCTATGATTACAGCAGTTGGAATGTACACTCCTGATAAAGTTTTAGATAATAAATATTTTGAATCCATTGTTGAAACAAACGATGAATGGATTAAAACCCGAACAGGAATCAGTGAAAGAAGAATTTTAGAAAACGGCGCAACCAGTGATTTGGCTGCCGGTGCAGCTCTTGATTTATTTGAAAAACATAATGTAAATCCTGAAGAAATTGATGTTATCATTGTTGCAACAGTTACACCGGATATGTTTTTTCCGGCAACAGCGTGTTTAGTGCAAAATAAAATTGGTGCGGTAAATGCTTGGGGTTTTGATTTATCCGCTGCTTGTTCAGGTTTTCTTTTTGCATTGCAAACAGGTGCTTCGCTTGTTGAATCAGGCAGATACAAAAAAGTTTTAGTTATCGGTGCGGATAAAATGAGCGCTATTACGGATTATACCGATAGAAATATTTGTATTCTTTTTGGTGATGCGGGTTCAGCAGTATTATTAGAGCCTACTGAAGATAAATCATTGGGATTGCAAAATACTATTTTACGAGTTGATGGAAGCGGAAAGGATGCATTGTATATGCTTGGCGGCGGCAGTTTAAATCCAGCCTCCCACGAAACAGTGGATAAAAAATGGCATTTTATTTATCAGGATGGTAAAGCAGTATTTAAAGTTGCAGTTAAAGGTATGGCTGATGTTTCTGCAGAATTGATGGAAAAGAGTAATCTTAAATCCGAAGACATTGCTTATCTTGTGCCGCATCAAGCAAATTTAAGAATCATTGATGCAACTGCTCAGCGTATGGGATTAAGCAAAGATAAAGTGATGATTAACATTGATAAATACGGCAACACAACTGCGGCAACCATTCCATTGTGTTTAACTGAATATTATCGAGCAGGTAAAGTAAAAAAAGGTGATAATCTAATTCTTTCAGCTTTTGGCGCCGGATATACATGGGGCGCTATCCATGTTGTGTGGGCAATATAATTGTTTAATTTAAAGAACTATTTCAATGTCTAAAAAAGCATTTTTATTTCCTGGTCAAGGATCGCAATACATTGGTATGGCAAAAGATTTATTTGAAAATTCTGTAGAAGCCAAAGAGATGATTAAAACCGCTGATGATGCGCTTGGTGTTAATCTATCATATATAATGTTTAATGGACCCGAAGAGCAGCTTAAACAAACCGAGTTTACACAGCCCGCAATATTTTTACACAGTGTAATTCTTGCAAGTTTAATCAGAACACTTGAACCTGAAGGCGCTGCGGGTCATTCACTTGGCGAGTACTCGGCATTAGTTTCTGCAAACGCAATTCAGTTTTATGATGCAATCAAACTTGTTCGTGCACGTGGAAAGGCAATGCAGCAAGCAGGAATCGATAAACCCGGAACTTTAGCAGCAGTTGTTGGATTGGAATCAAAAAGAGTTGAAGAGCTTTGTAAGGAAGCTTCTGCTGCAGGAATTGTGCAATGCGCCAATTTTAATTCACCCGGTCAAATTGTAATTTCAGGATCTATTGATGGTGTTAGAAAAGCGATGGAACTTTGCAAATCAAATGGTGCAAAGTTGGTTAAAGAACTTATTGTAAGCGGCGCATTTCATTCGCCATTAATGCAATTTGCAAAAGATACTTTGCTTGATGTTTTAGTGTTTACACCTTTTTATGATGCAAGATTTCCAGTTTATGCAAATGTTAATGCAAAACCCGTTACAAAAAAAGATGAAATAAAAAATAATTTGCACAGTCAAGTTACTTCTCCTGTTCGATGGGAAGAGACAATTAATAATATGATAGCTGACGGCTTTGATGAGTTTTATGAAATTGGACCAGGAAAAATTTTGCAGGGTTTAGTTAAAAGAATCAATCCTGATGTTAAATTATTTGGAATAGATAAATACGAAGATTTGGAGCAGTACTTATAATGGAAACAAAAACGCATCCCAATTTTACTAAAGAGATAAACGACGTTTATATTGACCCACAGATTTTTACTTTTAAGTTTGCCTGTAAATGCGGCGGCGAGTGCTGTAATTACGGCGTTTATACAGATTTAAAAGAACACGAATATATTTTAAGTATTAAAGATAAAATCATTCCCTTGCTGGATGAAACCCAATCTAAGGATGTTGATAAATGGTTTGAGGCTCCTGAAGAAGATGAAGATTTTGAATCAGGCGTGGCTGTTGGAACAGAAATAATAAATGGCAAATGCACATTCTTAGATAAAAGTGGATTATGCACATTACAAAAACTTGCGATGAATGAAGGCGCAGATAAATGGAAATACAAACCAATTTATTGTGTTTTATTTCCACTAACAGTTTTTGAAGGCGCACTAACAATTGACGATGAACATATTGATAGATTAAAAACTTGCAGCAAAGATCCAATTAAAGAAACAACAATTTACGAAACGTGCAAAGAGGAGCTGATACATTTTTTTGGTGAAGAAAAATTTATAGAACTTGAAAATTATAAAAATGAGTACTTAGCTGAGTATCTTGTAGGAGTTGAAAAAAATGGCAAATAAGGTTGTTGAATCACATAATAAACGTGCAATTGTAACAGGTGGTACAAGAGGCATCGGCAGAGCAATTGTAAAGGAACTTGCTTTAAGAAACTGCTGCGGTGTTTTATTTTCTGATGTTGCCTTTGTTAACAATAGCTGTGATGAGTGCGCTGAAGAATTGTTGAATGAGATTGATTATCCGGGAATAAAAATACACGGCTTTAAAGCTGATGCAACATCGTTAGAACAAGCTAATGCTACGGTTGAAGCGGCAATTGAAAAACTTGGTGGTGTTGATATCTTAATTAATAATGCCGGAATTACAAGAGATAATTTACTTTTAAGAATGAGCGAAAAAGAATTTGATGATGTTATTAATGCAAATCTTAAAAGTGTTTTTAATTATACAAAAGCAGTTTTAAAACCGATGATTGCTCAGCGATATGGTAGAATTGTTAATATTTCTTCAGTCGTTGGATTGATTGGTAATGCGGGACAATCCAATTACTCGGCTTCAAAAGCTGGTGTGATTGGTTTTACAAAATCTATGGCGCGTGAATTAGCTTCACGCAATATTACTGTTAATGCTGTTGCACCCGGATTTATCCAAACAGATATGACTAATAAATTAACCGAAGAACAAATTAAAAAATTAATACAAAACGTTCCGATGGCAAGACTTGGTAAACCTGAGGACATCGCAAAAGTTGTTGCGTTTTTATGCAGTAAAGATGCTGATTATATTACAGGTCAGGTAATTGCCGTTGATGGCGGAATGACAATGTAATTTGTAATTCTATTTGTTTCTTAGATTTTATTTTCATTAAATTTAAACCAATAAATAATAACTCAAATAATACAAAACAAGATAGAGGAGAACACTATGGATGTTGAAGCAAAAGTGAAAGAGATCATCATTGATAAATTAGGTGTCGAAGAATCTCAAATCGCTCCTGAAGCATCATTTACAAATGACTTAGGTGCTGATTCACTTGACATCGTTGAATTGGTAATGGGATTTGAAAGCGCTTTTCAAATTTCGATACCTGATGAAGATGCAGAAAAAATCGGAACTGTGGGAGATGCTGTAAAGTATCTTACAGAAAAATTAACTTAAAGATAATCAGTCGGGCTTAAACTCCCGACTTTTTCTCACCTTAATATGGCTTTCCATCTCACATACAGTTTATGCTTATGAGATTTTATGAATAGGAGACGAGTTGTTGTAACCGGTGTTGGAGCAGTAACGCCCATTGGATTAAACGTTCCTGAATTTTGGAATGGATTAATTTCCGGTAAAAATGGCGCAGCTCCTATAACCCATTTTGATGCCTCCAAATTTGCTACTCAGTTTGCAGCCGAAGTAAAAAATTTTAACCCTGATGAATATTTTGATAAAAAATCTGTAAAAAGATTAGACAGATTTTCGCAGTTTGCTATTGCCTCTGCTGTGGAAGCTGTTGCAGATTCTCAAATCAATCTTGAACAAATAAACAGAGATAGAGCAGGAGTAATTTTCGGAAGCGGAATTGGTGGATTAGATACGCTTCAAAACGAACATTGGAAATATTTTAAAGATAAAAATCCTGCTACAATAAGTCCATTTTTTGTTACGATGATGATTGCAGATTTAGCTGCAGGACAAATCTCAATTCGTTTTGGATTAAAAGGACCCAACTACGCAACTACATCCGCATGTTCAACAGCCTCTCACGCAATTTCAGATGCATATATGATAATTGAAAGAGGCGCCGCTGATATTATGCTTTGCGGTGGAAGTGAAGCTTCAATTACAGAAATTGGTATAGGTGGCTTTAATGCGATGCGAGCAATATCAACCTGGAATGATAGGTATTTAGAAGCATCGCGTCCGTTTGATAAAGATCGAAATGGATTTGTTATGGGCGAAGGCGGGGGAATATTAATTCTCGAAGAATTGAATCACGCTCTTTCGAGAGGCGCAAAAATTTATGCTGAACTTGCCGGAATTGGTATGACAGCAGATGCATTTCACATAACTGCTCCTGCTCCCGGCGGAGAAGGTGCTGTTCGATCGATGAAGATTGCAGTAGAGGATGCGGGAGTTTTATTAACTGATGTTGATTACATAAATGCTCACGGTACATCAACACCGCATAATGACGTTAATGAAACTAGAGCAATAAAAACTCTATTCGGTGAGCATGCTTATAAGCTTGTAGTAAGTTCGATTAAATCTATGACAGGACATTTATTGGGTGGAGCTGGTGCGATTGAAGCTATCGCAACCATATTCTCTATTAATAGCGGTTTGATTCCACCAACAATTAATCTTGATAATCCTGATCCTGAATGTGATTTAAATTATAGTGCGAAAACTTTAACAAAAAAAGAAATTAAAACCGCAATCAGTAATACGTTTGGATTTGGCGGACACAATGCATCATTGTTATTTAAGAAATTTGAGGAATAGTTTTGAGTCCTGTTTTTTCTCGTTTGCTTAAATATTTTGGCGTGCGGGAAGAAAGCAATAATTCCCACCAGGTAAAAAAAATACTTACACCCCACAAGTTTATCGAGCTTGAAGAAATAATCGGTTATCCAATCAAAGATAAATCCCACTACATCCAAGCTTTAATGCACAGATCATTTTTGGAAGAACTTGAAGATGATGATAAATCCAACGAACGATTAGAATTTTTGGGCGATGCGGTATTAAGTCTTGCGGTAGCTGAATATCTTTTTAAAAATTTTCCAAATGAAAATGAAGGCTTTTTAACCAAGGTTAGAGCTAAACTTGTAAACCGTTTTGCTTTGTCTGATGCTGCTGAGGATATTGGACTTGCAAATTTTATTCTTATTAATCAAAACTTAACAAACACATTTGCAAGAGCATCCAAAACAATACTTTCTGATGCCTTCGAAGCAATAACAGGCGCAATTTATTTAGATCACGGTTTAGAAATTTCAAAAAAGTTTATTCATAAAGTTCTAATTAATCCAATTGTAAAAGACGGTGAGTATTTAGTTGATGAAAATTATAAAAGCCAGCTTTTAGAATATGCACAAGCTAATCGAATGGAAGCACCAAATTATATCGTTATCAAAGAAGAAGGACCACAGCACGATAGAGTATTTACTGTCAAAGTAAGTGTTAGCGAAAATTATTTTGGCATTGGTAATGGTAAAAACAAAAAATCCGCTGAGCAAAATGCAGCAAAAGCAACCTTAGAAAAGATACAGCATTAATTCTCTGTTTAAATTAGTGTGAATAAATACCCCAAATTATCCAATTCTTTCAATCAGAATTACAAAGTTTTTCCTTAATTTTGAACATCAAATTAAAAATTATTTTAAATCTTAAAAAATAAAAATGAGTGTTTAGATGAAACCTTTTCAACATCCGGATGTATTTGAATCAAGACATATTGGACCTGATCATGAAGAAATAAATGAAATGGTTAAATTGTGCGGGGTAAATTCAATCGATCAACTGATTGATCAAACTATTCCTAAAAATATCAGACTAAAAAATAAATTAAAATTGGATGAAGCGTTAAGCGAACATGAGTTTATCGCGCGAATAAATGAACTAGCAAAAAAAAATAAAATTTATAAAAGTTATATTGGAATGGGTTATTATCCTGTAATTCTTCCATCGGTTATACAAAGAAATATTTTAGAAAATCCGGGTTGGTACACACAATATACGCCATACCAGGCAGAGATTTCACAAGGCAGATTGGAAGCATTACTAAATTTTCAAACAGTTGTAACCGATTTAACTGCTCTTCCAATAGCTAACGCTTCTTTACTTGATGAAGGAACAGCCGCAGCAGAGGCAATGCTGATGTTTTATCACAACAGAAAAAAAGATAAAGTAAACGCAAATAAATTTTTTGTTTCCAACGAAGTTTATCCACAAACAATTGATGTTCTTAAAAATCGATCAAAGCCATTGGGAATTGAATTAGTGATTGCTGATTTTAATTATTTTGAACTTACTAATGACTTTTTTGGACTGCTTGTTCAGTATCCTGCACTTAATGGCGAAGTTTATAATTATAAAATTTTTTTTGAAAAAGCCACGTCTCTTGGTATTTATAAAGTTGTAGCTGCTGATTTTATGAGCTTGTTGTTATTGACTCCTCCGGGCGAATTTGGTGCTGATTGCGCTGTTGGAAGTACACAGCGATTTGGAATTCCAATGGGTTACGGCGGTCCGCACGCTGCATACTTTGCAACAAAAGATGAGTTTAAAAGAATTATTCCCGGCAGAATAATCGGCGTCTCAATTGATTCACAAGGTAATAGGGCGCTTAGAATGGCATTGCAAACACGCGAGCAGCACATAAAACGTGAAAGAGCTACTAGTAATATTTGTACTGCACAGGTTCTGCTTGCTGTAATGGCAGGAATGTATGCAGTTTATCATGGTCCGAAAAATCTTAAAGCAATTGCACAGCGGATTAATAGTTTAACAAAATTTGTGAGCGATAATCTAAAACAATTTGGGTTGAATCAGATCAACAAAAATTATTTTGATACTTTAACATTTAAACTTGATGCTGCTGTAATTGAAAAAATTAAAATCAAAGCAACAAGCAAAGAAATAAATCTTAACTATTTTATTAATGGTTGTGTCAGCATTTCTTTAAGTGAGATTACTACTTATCAAGATGCAATAGAACTAATAAATGTTTTTGCGGATGTGTTTGACAAAAAACAAATATTAACTTCTATCCCAGAAAATAATGGGAGCACAAAGAATACTGTTGATCAAGAATTAATTAGAACAACAAATTATTTAGAGCATCCTGTTTTTAATTCTTATAGATCTGAAACTGATATTTTAAGATATTTGAAACATCTTGAAAACAAAGATCTATCACTTGTTCATTCAATGATTCCGCTTGGTTCTTGCACAATGAAATTAAATGCAACCGCAGAAATGATTGGAATTACGATTCCGCAATTTGCAAGCATTCATCCATTTGCATCTAAGGAACAAGCTGCTGGTTACTATGAATTGTTTAAAGAATTAGAAAAAGACCTTGCTGAGATTACAGGATTTTCCGCAGTATCATTACAGCCAAATTCAGGTGCACAGGGTGAATATGCTGGTCTTTCAGTTATCAAAGCTTACTTAGAAGATAAAGGTGAAACACAAAGAAATATTGCTCTCATTCCTTCATCAGCGCACGGTACAAATCCCGCAAGTGCTGTAATGGCAGGCATGAAAGTAGTTGTGGTAAATTATGATAGCAAAGGAAATATTGATGTTAACGATTTACGCGCAAAAGCCGAAGCAAATAAAAATAATCTTGCAGCGTTAATGGTAACTTATCCATCTACACATGGCGTGTTTGAAGAATCTATAAAGGAAGTTTGCGAAATCATTCATCAAAATGGCGGACAAGTTTATATGGATGGTGCAAATATGAATGCACAAGTTGGATTGACAAGTCCGGGTGAAATTGGTGCTGATGTTTGTCATCTTAACCTTCACAAAACATTTTGCATTCCGCATGGCGGCGGCGGACCAGGAATGGGACCCATTGCTGTTGCAAAACATTTAGCTCCGTTTTTGCCTAGTAATCCAATTGTAGATATTGAAAAAGGTAAATCAATAAACGCAGTATCTGCTGCGCCTTTTGGAAGTGCAAATGTACTTATTATTTCATATGCTTATATTAAGATGATGGGCGAAGAAGGTTTAACCAATGCTACTAAAATGGCAATCTTAAATGCTAATTATATCAAAGCAAAGTTAGAACCTTACTATAAAGTTTTGTACACCGGATTAAATGGAAGAATTGCACACGAACTAATTTTTGATATGCGTGAGTTTAAAATTTCTGCTCATATTGAAGTTGAAGATATTGCAAAAAGATTAATGGATTATGGTTATCATGCACCAACTGTTTCGTTTCCTGTTGCTGGTACTTTAATGATTGAGCCTACAGAAAGCGAACCAAAATCTGAAATGGATAAATTCTGTGAAGCTTTAATAAGTATAAGAGAAGAGATTAGAGAGATTGAAAATGGAAACGCTGATCAAAAAAATAATGTATTAAAAAATGCACCACACACGGCTCAGATGGTTATTTCTGATAATTGGAATTATCCATACGCAAGAGAAAAAGCTGCTTATCCAATTAAGTGGACGAGAACAAATAAATTTTGGGCAAGCGTAAGCCGTGTTGATAATGCTTACGGCGATAGAAACCTTGTTTGCAGCTGCTTGCCTGTTTCAGAATATGCAGAAGAGACTGTAAATAGTAACTAGTATTAGTTGTATGGATCAATACATCTAATCTTAAATAAATAATAAAATTGATTCAGAAAACAATAACGATTAGTGATAAAAAGTAAATCTAAAGTTGTAATAATAAGTTTTATAATTGTTATTGTTTTCTCTTCTATTATCCTTCCTCAAAATCGAGACTCATTATACAATCCCGAACTCTACCCATTTATTATTGATTCAATTGCAATAACTGGAAATGAAAAAACAGAGGAGTTTGTAATTTTAAGAGAGTTAAATTTTTCTGTTGGTGATACCCTATCTAAAGTTCAATCATTCTTTAATCGTGAAAGAGTCTATAGCTTAGGTATCTTTAATCATGTTTACTTCATTCCGACTATTGTAGAATCAAAAAGAATTTTGACAATTGAAGTTGAAGAAAGCTGGTACATCTATCCAATCCCATTTTTAGATGCTAGAGATGGTGATCTAAAGAAATTAACGTATGGAATATTTTTGCGGATAATGAATTTTAGGGGAAGGAACGAAGACCTGACTGCAAACTTTGGAATTGGTTATGATCCTTCATTCTCTTTGGGATATTATAATCCTAATACAATTAAAAATGAAAATGAAAATATATTTTTTGGAGCTCGTGTTGGTTATGCTGATATTTCAAACAGAAGTGTTACAGCAGAGAAACTTTATGGAAAATCTTTTTCACAAAAATATATTAGCGCAAATTTAACTCTGGGAAAAAGATTCGGTTTGTACAATCGTTTTTATCTAACTACAGGTTACAACTACATTGAAACACCAATTTACATCCCGGGTATTAACGCATCAGGCGGTAGGATTGATAATCTTGTTGAGTTAGGATTTGGATTTGAACACGATACACGCGATTTGATACAATATCCTACGGATGGAATATTTTCTAACTTTACTTATGTACAAAGAGGTTTAGGATTAGATAACATAAACTATGGAATTGCAAGAATTGATTTCAGAGAATACAGAGAAGTATTTGAGAAGCTGATCAGTAAGTGGAGATTTACATCTCGCTTCACTATCGGAAACGGTGTTCCATATTATGATTATTCCAGACTTGATGGCAGAGAAAAAATAAGGGGGCATTATAACGAAAAGTATGAAGGAAACGATTACTATTTTGGATCATTGGAATTTTATTATCCAATTATAAAGGAGTTGAATGTTGATTTAACCTTTATTCCTATTATTCCGGATGCACTTTTATCTTATAGAGTTGGCTTTTATTCACAAATATTTGCTGAAACAGGATTAGCAAAATTAAGACATGATCCTTTTGCAATAAACAAATTTAATTCCGGTTACGGATTTGGAATTACATTATTAATTTTACCATATCAAGTTTTAAGGATTGAAGCAGCATTTAACGAGCAAATGAAATCAGAATTAATTATTGATCTTGGAATATCTTTCTAACATAGAACTTTATTATTGTGCTTCTGTTTCAGATGATGCACAAATTTTTTTACTTGTTGATGACGAATATCATCATTGTATAAAAGTTATGCGTAATAGTGTTGGCGATAAACTTTTTGCAACTGATGGCTGCGGAAATATTTTTAATGGGATCATAAAAGAAATCCAAAAGGGAAGTGTTACTGCTAAGATTGAAAAAAAACATTGCTACGAAAATAAATTGCAAAACTTTACTTTTTATATCCCAAATCTTAGAAATCCTGACCGATTAAAATTTGCAATAGAAAAATGCACTGAACTTGGAATTACTAATTTTGTTTTATTCAATTCTGATAACACTGTAAGCAAAGGTTTTAAATTAGATCGATTAAATAAGTTTGTTCTTGCTGCAATGAAACAATCTTTAAGATCGTTTTTACCAAAGATTTCAGTAATAAAATCGATTGCTGAAATAAGGAATCACAATGGAGAAAAATTTTTATTTGATCAATCATCAACAGAAAAAATTAAAGATTATAAGTTTGATCCGAATATGAATTACTTAATGATTTTTGGACCAGAAGGCGGATTATCACAAAAGGAAATTGAGATTATCAATCCAACACTAAAATTTAATTTGATTGAAAACAGATTGAGATCTGAAACGGCTATTGTTAAAGCAGCATCTATAATTTCATAAAATGAAATTACGAATTTTATATCGTTTAATATTTTTTACTGCGATTGTATTCTTAGTCGGTTGTAGTTCAAGTGCAAGATATTCTAAATCAATAGATGAAAATGAAAAGAAAACTGATATAAGAGAATTAGGAATTCTTGAAACTGAAACCGGCACGGCATCTTATTATGCAGATGAATTTAATGGAAGAAAAACCTCTAACGGCGAAATTTACGATATGAATGATTTTACTGCCGCTCATCCATCATATCCATTTAATACGATGTTAAAAGTAACTAATCTAAAAAATGGAATGACTGTTGAGGTTAGGATAAATGATAGAATGCCGCAGTTTAAAAAAAGAATTATTGATTTATCAATTGCGGCTGCAAAAAAGATTGAAATGATTAATGCAGGAATTCAAGAAGTTAAAATTGAAGTAATAAGCTGGGGAAAATAGTAAAAACAAAAAACCCGGCTGTTAACCGGGCTTAATAATTATTGAATTTTTTTCCAGAGATCGTTTTTAATTATATCGTATTTCATTTTTTGTTTTTTATCTAAAAGACTTTCAATTTTTGATTGAGCATCTTTTATTAATTCACTTTTGGTTTCTGGTTTTGATGAAATACCATTTTGTAATTCTGACAAAATATTAATTACTTTTGATTCCTGATCTGTGCTTAATAATACTTTTTGTGTTAATATCGATGCAATTTCTGTAATTTTTTTGTCATCCTGTAATTGAGTTTTTCCTAAAATATTTATCGAAGAAAAAACAATCATCAGCACTATTACTGTGGCTAATTTATTAAATCTAATTGTGTTCATTTTATAACTCCTATTAAATCACTATGGTTCTAAAACTAATTTTAATATCACTTAAATACAAACTTTAGTATAGTTAAGTTTATGCAAGATTCATTCCAAACATTGGCGCTTAAAGAAATTAAGATTTTGATTGAAAAACTAATCAATTCAGGTTTTTCTGTTTCTGATCCGACCAAAAAATTATACAATTATGAAGTATCTGTAAACAATAAAAGTGAACAGGCTAAAGTGTTGGTTTATTTTGGCAGAAAGGGAATTAAAAAAATTATTCAGGCTAACCCTGAATCCAGCATTAATAAAGAACTCAATAAAATTATTTTCGATCCAACTTTTTTTGATGATGAAAAGCAAGATAAAATTAGATTCGATCAATACATTGGAACTGATGAATCAGGCAAAGGTGATTATTTTGGGCCTTTAGTTATTGGTGCGGTTTATATCGATAAAAATACAACTTTAGAATTAGAAAAGATTGGTGTTAAAGATAGTAAGTTAATTTCCGATAATAGTATTAAGATACTTGAACCTAAGATCAAAAAAATTGTCGATGGTAATTTTGAGATTATCCAAATCAATCCTGAAAAATACAATCAACTTTATGAATCTTTTAAAAATCTAAATAAAATAATGGCTTGGGCACACTCAAAATCGATTGAGAATCTTGTTCTAAAAAGTAAATGTGCAAATGTTATCAGTGATAAATTTGGAAATGAAAAACTTATTACAAATGAATTGAAGAAAAAAAATATTGAGATAAATCATTTCCAAACAGCAAAAGGGGAGCGATTTATCGCTGTTGCAGCAGCATCTATATTAGCAAGAGCAAAAGTTATTGATTGGTTTTATTTTATAAGTAAAGAGCTGGGATTTGAAATTCCCAAAGGCGGCGGAGCAAATGCAACAGCGGCGGCAAAGCGTGTTATTAATCAGTTTGATTATAAATATTTAATGAAAATGATTAAATTTCATTTCAAAAATTCACAAAGTATTTTTAAGTAATTAGGGAATAAATAGTAAGTATGCCAAAGAAGAACGGAATAAGAAGAATAGGAATATTGACGGGCGGAGGCGATTGCCCGGGATTAAACGCTGTAATTCGCGGAGTAACAAAACCCGCTGAAGATTATGGTATGTCAGTTTACGGAATTATTGATGGATTTGAAGGATTAGTAGAGGGTAAAGCAAAAGAGCTTACAAACGCGGATGTTTCTGGGATTCTTTCCACAGGTGGAACCATTTTAGGATCATCAAACAAAGGCGATCCATTTCATTGGCCTGTTGAGGTTAATGGAAAAATTGAGATTCAAGATAAAAGTGCCGCTGCTTTAAAGAATTATAATGCCTGGGGATTAGATGCTTTAATTGCAATTGGCGGCGATGGTACAATGCATATTTGTAACAAACTCGGTAAAATGGGTATGAACATTGTCGGCGTGCCTAAAACAATTGATAATGATTTGGACGCTACTGAAGTAACATTCGGTCATGATTCTGCAGTTTACGTTGTTTCTATGGCACTGGATAGGCTACACACAACGGCATCTTCACATCACCGGATAATTGTGGTTGAAGTAATGGGGAGATATGCAGGTTGGATAGCATTAAACGGCGGTCTAAGCGGAGGGGCAGATATTATTTTAATTCCGGAAATTCCTTTCTCTTGGGAAAAAGTAGCTGAAAAAATCCATGAACGTGAATTAATGGGAAAAAGATTTTCATTAGTTTGCGTTGCAGAAGGTGCAAAACCTTTAGGCGGAGAACTTGTAATAAGAGGCAGCGATTTAAAGCGTACTGATCCTGTTCAACTCGGTGGAATTGGAAAAGTAGTTGCTGATAAAATTGAAGAATTAACCAAACGTGAAACTCGTGTTACAGTGTTGGGGCATCTCCAAAGAGGTGGTAGTCCTACTCCGTACGATAGAATTTTAGCAACAAAATTTGGTGCATTTGCAATAGAACTAGTTGCAAATAAAAAGTTTGGCAGAATGGTATCTTTAAAATGTAATGAGATTAGAAATGTAAAAATTGAGGATGCAATTGCTCGTCAAAAACTTGTAAAACCCGATGATCAGGCTGTTTTTGTAGCAAAGTCATTGGGAATATCTTTTGGGGACGAATAAATTTTGATATTTTAGTGCCAAATCATATATTTGGCACTCAAATTCTAGCGGGGTCGTAGTTCAGCCTGCCTGCCGTTAGGCAAGTTGGTTAGAACATTCTGGTTTTATTTGAAATTTAGAGATTTATTCGGGGTCGTAGTTCAGTTGGTTAGAACGCCTGCCTGTCACGCAGGA
>JBDTRQ010000134.1:0-4305 GCA_039931535.1 Ignavibacteriota bacterium | reverse complement strand
CAATCTCGCTGATAATTATATCATACTCACCAAGCTCACTAAGTTTTAACATCCGACTTTTTATTTCATCAGTTATATGCGGAATAACCTGAACTGTTGCGCCTAAAAAATCGCCGCGTCTTTCTTTTGTTATAACCTCGTTGTAAACCTGGCCAGTGGTTGTGTTGTTTGCACGAGTCATGTTCACATCTAAAAATCTCTCGTAATGTCCAAGATCAAGATCGGTTTCTGCACCATCATCGGTAACATAAACTTCTCCATGTTGAAACGGACTCATTGTTCCGGGATCAACATTTATATATGGATCAAATTTTTGGATTGTAACACTAAAACCGCGATTTTTAAGAAGTAAACCGAGAGAAGAGGCTGTGATTCCCTTGCCGAGAGACGAAACCACTCCGCCTGTAACGAAGATAAACTTAACTTTTTTTCTTGGCGACATTTTATTTTTTTTGCTTTGAAATATAGAGCTAGTGCAAGTTATTTCCAATTAATATTGCTCGTTTTAGAAAAGAAAGTAAAATATTTTATCAAAAATATTTTAGGTCTCAAATTTTAGTCATAAAAAAAGGCTGCTCTTTCGAGACAGCCATTTTTTGAACAATAAGATTTTATATTGGATTAATCTTCATCCTCATTATCGTTCTCATTATCTTCATTCATTTCTTCTTTGGAAATTGGCTTACCATCTTTTGTGAACATTAAATCCTTATTCATTTTTGCTTTGGTTATTTGAACTTCAAAAGTGGTGTTACCCTTTGCATCAACAATTTTGGCTGTTTCTGTAATCGTCCAGCCGCTATGATTTTTTGCAACAGATTCTTCAACACCTTTTGGCAAATCTGATTTAGAAATTTCTGATTCAGTTTCTTTGTAATTTCCATTTGCATCAATTACAACAGAAATAGCTTTATCATTTTGTTTAAACTCAGCTTCAAATTCATCTTTACCTTCTTTACTCCATTTTACACTTTTAACAGTTGGATAAAGCTTAACAAATGTAGCTTTCGCTTTTTCGGTTACTTTCACATCGCTTTTGTTTTGAGCTGAAAGTGAAATTGTTAGTGCAAATACAACGAAGAACAAAATTGTTTTTTTCATGACTGATACTCCTTTTGTTTTAATTTTCAATTCTAACTTAAATAATGATTCTAAAGGAAATCTGAAGTGATTTTACAATAACAGTTAACTATCTTTTTCAATCAATCTTAAAATTGTTGGAAGAACAATAAGCAGTAGAGGTAACGCAATTACAAATCCGCCAATGATTGATATTGCAAGCGGCTGATGCATTTGTGCGCCGGTTCCAATTCCCATAGCAAGCGGAAAGAGCGCTATAATGGCACCAAACGCTGTCATCAGCTTAGGTCTAAGTCTTGTTGAAATTGAATAAACAATTGCATTTTCTTTATTCATATTTTTTGTGCGCGCTTCAGTAAACTGCAAATATGTAAAGATTGCATTTTCTCCAATAATTCCAATTATCATAATTATTCCTGTGTAACTGCCAACGTTTAACGCCGTACCTGTTATGTACAAAGCTAACAAGCTACCGGCAATTCCAAGAACTGCAATTAAAATTATTGCGATTGAAACTTTAATGTTTCTAAACAAAAATAAAATTACGGTAAACACTAACAGCACCGCTGTAAAAAGAATTAAAAGTAATTCTTTAAAAGCTTGCTGCTGCTCCGCATAAGCACCGCCGTAAATTATTTGATAACCTTTTGGTAAGAATAATTTTTTCTGTAACGCTGTTTGAATTTCTTTAAGTGCAGTTCCCAAATCAATATTATTTAAACGTGCTGTTACTGCAAACATTTCTTTAAGATTTTCTCGATCAATTTCTGCCACACCATTTGTAACAACAACATTTGCAAACTCATCAAGCGGTTTAAGCTGTCCATTAGGCAAAAAGATAAAACTCTTTTTAATATTATTATAAGATGTAATTCCGGGTGACTCAAGCATTCTAATATTTACAATACGATTTTTTTCTAAAATATTTCCTGCAATTGTTCCTTCAATTTTAGTTTGCATTTGAAATTGAAAATCATTAGGGTTTAAACCGTACTGTGCAAGATTTGCAATTTTAGGTTCAAGATTTATTGATGGACCCGCAATAGTAATTCCATTAAACACATCTGCAATACCGTTTAATTTTGAAATAATGTTTGCAGTTGAATCAGCAAGTTCTGCAAGTTTGGTTTTATCATCGCCATAGATTTTTATTTCAATCGGCTGAACGGAAGCCATCAAATCGCCAAGCATATCACCTATCACCTGTCCAAAATCTGCACGAAGAGCCGGAAGTACTGATTCAACTTTTAATCTAATTTCTTCCGAAACCTGGTCAGTAGTTTTGTGCCTGCCTTTCTTTAGCTGGATAAGATAATCACCAAAGTTTGGTTCGGTGATAAAAAATCCCATTTGTGTTCCGGTTCTTCTCGAAAAAGATTCAACTTCAGGTGTACTTTGCAAAATATTGTCAACGAGTTTTAACATTTTATCAGTCGCTTCAAGCGAGGTTCCGGGTGGTGAGGTAAAATCAAGAACGATTGAGCCTTCATCCATTTCGGGTAAAAATCCGGATGGCAACGCCGGAATAATTAGATAAGCAGAAACTATTAATGCAATAATAAATCCAAATGAAATCCATGGCTTTCTAATAAAAAAGTAAACCCATTTTTGTTGTTTAGTTTCTTTGTTGGATTTTTTAATCGCGTGTTCTTCTTTTGAAAATAAGATATAAACAACCGGCAGCCCAATCCAAGAAACAATAAATGAAGATAGAAGCGTAATTATCATCGTATCAGTCATCACTTTAAAATATGCGCCGGCAACTCCGCCCATCAAAACAAAAGGAAAGAATATTACAATTGTACTAAGTGATGAACCAACCATTGCGGGAAAAAGATATTTTATTGCTTTTGTAACAAGCGTAAAACTGTTTTCGTCCGGGTGTTCTTCATGTATTCGATGAATTTGTTCAACAACAACAATTGCATCATCAATTATTAATCCTATCGCAGCGGCAATTGCGCCAATGGTCATAATGTTTAATGTATAATTAAGAGCGTATAAAATTATTATTGTTAAACTAAGTGTAATCGGAATTGTAATTAATATTACCGAGCTTGCTTTAAATGAACGAAGAAAAACTATTGTAACAAATATTGCAAGCAAAAGTCCAATCCATAAAACATCTTTTAAACTGCCGATAGAATCGCCGACAAAATCAGCTTGATTGTAGTATGGTTTTAGCGTTACACCTTTTGGCAGCACACTTTCAATTTCTTTTATTTGATTTTGAACAGCCGCTGATACATCAATAAGATTCGCGTTTGGTTGTTTTAATATTGCAATTAATGGAACATCTTTTCCGTTTGCATTTATCTTTACAAAATCTCTTCTTTCAGAAATTTTTATTTCCGAAATATCTTTTAACAAAATTTTATTTTTTACTGAGTTAATAATTACAGCGCTTTCAAGTTCAACTTTATTTTCAATCGCTGCATCGGTTAGATTTAAATAAAGATGATTATTATCAACCATCAATCCGTTTGATGAAATGAAATTAGATTTTGATAAAATATCTGAGACAACAGACGGAGTAATTCTAAGATTACTCATTTTCATCGGGTCAAGAATTATGTGATACTCTTTAACTTTCCCGCCGATGATTGCAACCTCTGAAACACCTTGAACACGGGATAGTATTGGTTTTATTGTGTATTCTGCAATAAGTCTAAGTTCTATTGCATTTTGATTTGTACCTTCTAAAGAATAACCCATAATTGGTAGGATTGATGGATTCATTTTTTCAACAACAATGTTTACATCTGCAGGTAGATTCTGTTTGATAGAATTTAACTGAGCTTCGATGCGCTGTTTGCTAAGATCAATATCGCTGCCCCAATTTAGAAATGCAGATATTTCGCAACTGCCGCGACTTGTTGTACTGCGTAAAACTTTTAAATCTTCAACGCGCTTAACTGCATTTTCCAGCGGGATCGTTACAGTCGCCATCATTTTATCAACAGGCTGTTCACCGTTATCTGCAATAATTTTTATTTTGGGAAAAGTTATATCCGGAAATAATCCTGTTTTAAGATTTAGAAGTGAATAAATTCCGCCAAGTAAAACAAATATTAAAAGTACCGCAATTGGACTTTTATATTTTGTGTAAAAGTTATTCATTGATTAATTACCAACCACTACTTTTGCAGTATCAGGCAAACCGTAAGCGCCGTCCATAATTATTTTATCGTTTAGATTTAAAGTTGGTCTTGTAATCTGAACAAC
>JBDTRQ010000133.1:0-11994 GCA_039931535.1 Ignavibacteriota bacterium | reverse complement strand
TTGAAAGAACTTCCGACCTTTCCGATTCAATCGGGCAGGGTTACCGGGCGCAGTTTATCCCGATTTCTGTTCGGGACTACACCCCGAAAAAGGTGTAAAACTTACAAGTCAAATATAAAAATATTTTTAATCATTATTGATTTAAACTTTACTTTAAAAATTAATACCCCTAAGTTTGGAACAAATAAAATTAACCTTTAACTCTATCCAGTGAGATGGAAAAGGATGCAAAAATCAAACAAAATAAAAAGAAGGTAAACCTCTGAGGATAAATTAATCCAAAGAGGCTTTTTTGTATATGGACGTAAAATCAAAAATAATAGATGCTGAAGGATTTGACCGAATCCTTACAAGAATGGCGCATGAAATTCTTGAAAAAAACAAAGGTTCAAAAAATCTTGTCTTAATGGGAATGCGAACACGCGGCGAGTTTTTGGGCAAACGAATTGCTGAAAAGATTAAGCAGATAGACAGTACTGAAATACCTTTTGGAGTACTTGATGTAACGCTTTATCGTGATGATTTTAGAACCCGATTAAAACAGCCGGAAGTTTCCGTATCAAATATCACTTTTGATATAAATGAAAAAGATATAATTCTTGTTGATGATGTTTTATTTACGGGAAGAACTGTTCGCTCCGCATTAAACGCTATTATGGATATGGGCAGACCAAGTTCAATTCAGTTATGTATTCTTGTTGATAGAGGACATCGCGAGCTGCCAATCCGAGCAGATTACGTTGGGAAAAATATTCCTACATCCCAAGACGAAGAAATAAAAGTAAAAATTAAAGAACACGATGGCGAAGACGCTATCTACATTGTTGAATCAGAAAAGAAGTAAATCAATATGTCATTATCAAGCCGCCATCTATTAGGGTTGAAGGATGTCCCCAAAGAAGACATCCAACTAATATTAGATACCGCAACAACTTTTAGAGAGGTTTTAGAAAGACCGATTAAAAAAGTTCCAACCTTACAAGGTAAAACAGTTGTTAATCTTTTTTATGAAAGTTCAACACGTACAAGAATTTCATTTGAGCTTGCTGAAAAAAGATTGTCCGCAGATTCAATAAACTTTGCAGTTTCCGGCAGCAGTGTTAGTAAAGGTGAAACACTAAAGGATACAGTTAAGAACATCGAGGCGATGAAAGTTGATATGATTGTTGTTAGACATGCTTGTGCAGGTGTTCCGCTAATGCTTACAAAAATTACAGATTCAAATATTATTAATGCCGGAGATGGGATTCACGAACATCCAACACAGGGTTTGCTTGATATGTATTCGATTCGTGAAAGATTAGGAAAGATTGAAGGATTAAAAGTTTGTATTGTTGGAGATGTTGCACATAGCCGTGTTGCCCTTTCAAATATTTATGGATTAAAAACTATGGGCGCAAAAGTTTCAGTTTGCGGTCCTTCAACGATGATTCCAAAATTTATAGATGAACTTGGTGTTGACGTAATTTATAATATTGATGAAGCAATACAAGAAAATGATGTGTTGAATGTTTTAAGAATTCAACTTGAACGAAAAGCACGCGAATATTTTCCATCAATTCGGGAATACTCGCAATATTTTGGAATTGATAAAGAACGATTAGAAAAAAATGGCAAAGATATTTTGATACTTCATCCTGGCCCTATAAACAGGGGAGTTGAGATATCTTCAGACGTTGCTGATGGAAACTCACAAATAATTTTGCAGCAGGTTACAAACGGAGTTGCAATTAGAATGGCTGTACTTTATTTACTCGGAACTCTTAATTAGAATTAGAAATTGATTTAGAAAGTTTAAAAATGAATATAGTATTAAAAAACGTAAACGTCTTAAATCCACACCAAAAGGTTAATGAGAAAAATGTTAGCATTTTAATTGAAGACGGCAAATTCAAAAATATTGGCGAACTAACACCATCCGAAATAAAAGATTCAAAAGTTTTTGAGTTGGATGGAAAATATGTTGTGCCTGGATTTTTTGATATGCACGTTCACTTGCGTGAACCCGGAAGAGAAGATGAGGAAACAGTTATTACGGGTTGTAATAGCGCTGCAAACGGCGGTTTTACCGGAATTGCTTGTATGCCAAATACTGATCCTGCGATTGATTCTGCTGAGGTTGTAACACTTATAAAAAAACAATCAGCCAAGCATTTGGTGGATGTTTATCCGATTGGTGCAGCAACTCTTGGAAGAAAAGGTGAAGTAATTTCTCCAATGGCTGAACTTAAAGACGCAGGAGTTGTTGGTTTTTCTGATGATGGTGTTGCGATAAAAACTGCTTCAATACTAAAACGATCTCTTGAATATGCTAAGATGTTTGACCTTCCAATTATTGAACATTGTGAAGATGAATCACTTGCAGGCGGTGCAATGAATGAAAGTATAAATTCTACATTGCTCGGGCTTCCGCCAATTCCTTCTGTAGCAGAAGATTTAATTGTTATGCGTGATATTTTAATGGCTGAATACACTGATGCAAAAATTCATATTGCACACATCAGTAGTAAAAAATCTGTAGAGATGGTTCGTGATGCAAAGAAAAAAGGTATTAAAGTAACAGCAGAAGTTGCACCGCATCATTTTACCTTAACGGATGATGCAGTTAAAACTTATGACCCGAATGTTAAAATGAATCCGCCGCTGCGCACTAAAGCTGATGTTGATGAAATTATTAAAGGATTAAAAGACGGTACAATTGATTGTATCGCATCAGACCACGCTCCACATTCCATAGAAGAAAAAGAAATGGAATTTGAATACGCACCAAACGGAATTATTGGATTGGAAACACAAATTGGTTTAGCTTTTACAGAGCTTTATCACAAAAAAGTTTTAACATTAGAGCAAATGATTGAAAAACTTTCTATCAATCCAAGAAAAGTTTTAAACTTGCCTGTTCCAGAAATCAAAGAAGGTGAAACTGCAAATCTTACAATCTTAGATGTTGATGCAGTTTGGACTGTGGATAAAAAGAAATTCAAATCAAAATCATCTAATACTCCTTTTGATAAAAGACTGCTAACAGGAAAAGCGATTGGAGTAATTAATAAAGAGCAAATTTTTATTGATGGAAGTTTTTCTAAAATCTAAAAAAATCCTTTTAGTTAAATTAAACTTCATTCATTGTTCAATTAATTAGACAACTACAACCAAATTTCTTTGTTTTATCGATAAAAAGGAGGCTTTTTCATGGCATTTTGTTTGGTTTATCTTAGCTGAAAATGAAAACTCACTAAAGGTGAACAAAATGAAAAAGCTATCAATATTCGCAATCCTAATAACCTCAACTCTCATTTTGAGTTCGTGCAGTGTAAATGATCCATACGATAATGATTACACTCCTCCATCACCACCAAGCGGAATACAAGTTATGAATGGTGATAATCGTATTGAAATTTATTGGAATAAAAACAGGGAAAGTGATGTTGCAGGATACAATGTTTACTTCAATTATACTTACGAAGGCAAGTATGAGTTAATCGGTTCAACATCAGGAACTTATTTTGCTGATATGGAGGCTGTTAATGGAAATAAATATTATTATGCTGTTGCTGCTTATGATTACAACGGAAATGAAAGTGAACTTAGTTACGATGTAGTTTATTCTACTCCAAGACCAGAAGGTTTTAATCAATCTATATTTGATTATATAAGATTCCCAAATAATGCAGGTTATACATTTACAACTTATTCTACAGTTCCTTACGATGCGCAGGATGTTGATTTTTTCTTTGAGCTTTATCAAGGAACAGGTTACTTAAGAGTTTATGATGATACTGATATTCAGGATATGGGCACAACAACAGATATTTATGATATTCCTTACGCTCCTTTAAATGGATGGAATCCAAACAAAGAAGAAATTGCAATTGTAGGACACTCTTATGTAATCTGGACGTGGGACAATCATTTTGCAAAGATAAGAGTAAAGAACATTACAGCAGATAGAATTGTTTTTGATTGGGCATTCCAATTGGTTGAAGGCGAACCACAATTAAAACCAGTTGTAAAAGGCGGCGATCGAAAGTTAAATGAATTACAATTGGCGAGATAATTAAGATTTTATTACTTTTGTCGTGGACTTGTATTTGAAGTTTACAAATATGGGTTCACGACTAATCTTATTAATATGAACAAATATATTTACATACTTTTTTTTCTTCTTTCGTTTACAGTTTCTTTCTCACAGAATTCAAATCTTATGAAGAAATCTGAATCCAACAAAAACATTTCACAGGATGAATCTATCTTTAAAGAAATAGAATCAGGAATTAGAGAAGCTGATGTTAGAACAATTTCAAAGTATTTTGGACAGCAAACTTATTTTAGTTTTTCAAATGGAATAAGCGGTTATTATAGTAACAATCAAGCCTTTTATGTGCTGGAAGATTTTTTTAATCTCTACAAAGTAATTTCATTTAAGTTTGATTACATCAAAACTGATAAAAACAATGGGCACGCAACAGGCAATTACAATTATGATAACAGAGGACAACGAAGCACCTCACAAGTTTATATTTCTATAAAAAAAATCGGTTCAAATTGGATTATAACTCAATTTACAATTAACTAATGTTTAAAAAGATAACTGAAAAGTTTAAAGGCGATAGGAAATATTTCTCTATCGTCTTTTTTATTTTAATTCTACTCGCTGTTTCAGGTATTATTACTGAATCATTCTTAAATAAAACAAAAGAAAATTGGAACACAATTTTAACTGATGAAATTTCAGATCTGCAAAAATCAATAACAACTAATTTTAACGATAAACAGAATGATATTGTAGATAAATTGAATTTGATTCGCCAGGATCTTAGAAAATCTCTTACGCCGGAAAATGAATCTTATAAAGAAATTGTAAAACTAATTAATGGAAAATTATTTGATAATTATTCTATTGAAATTTTTGCACCGAATGGAAAGCTGATTGCCTGGAATCAAACGATTGCAATTGAGCAGGATGAATTATTTCCATTAAGTTTTCCTTTGGGTGAAACTTATTTCCTTTCAAAAGATATTGTTAATTACCTCTCAATAATTGATACAACTCATCTTGAATCAGACATATTTTATATTGCCATCTCAACTCCGATTGAACAAAAATTTAAAATTAAGAATCAGTATGCCCAGAATATTAGCTACACAAATGAACTAAGTACAAAATATCATGTAGATTTGAATATTGATTATACACCATACTCAGAAAAAAGTAAAGATGGAAGAAAATATTCTTTTGAGCTTTTAAACACAAAGAATAATAAAATTGGAATTGTATCTTTTGTCAAACCTTTATTAAATAGCGCTATTATAGAGATCAAAGAAACATCTACAAAAATACAATCGCTGCTTGTGGTGCTTGCAATATTATTTGTTGGAATGGGGCTGAACAGTGATTTTAGAAGTCTTGATTCATATCTGTTTAGGTTTTTCCTTTTACTAATTTATTTAGCTGCACTAAGAGCGATAATTTTTGTTGTTGGATTTCCATCCAATATTATAAGCGGTCCGCTGTCAGATCCATCTTATTTTTCATCACCATTTGGCTGGGGAATTATAAAATCACCGATTGAATTTTTAACTACAACACTCTTTTTGGTTTTTGTTGCAGTTCAATTTTATAGATATACTGCAAAACATCTTTATACTCTTAAAAATATTAAATACAAATTTGTTGGATATTTAATTTCTATTGGCTTATCAATTCTTATTTTTCTAATGATTCGCGGATTAAGCGCCGCAATTAAAAGTATAATATTTGATTCAACAATAAGATACTTTAAAGAACCAAATATCCTGCCTGATCTTCCTTCTCTTGCAATGAACTTTACCATGCTGCTGCTCGCTTTTGCCGCAGTACTTGTTATTATCGGTTTGTTGAATTTGATTTTTAGGTTTAGCGATATCAATAAAAAGGATTTAAACAATGTTCAAATAATTTCTGTATTTGTAATTATCGGTTTAATCGTTGGTTTATCATTTTATCTAAGCAAAGATCCGCTGATTAATCCGGTTATGCTTTTAATTTTTGTACTGCTTCTATTTTTTCTTTTCTATCAGATCGCAATTAAAAATAAAAATTCATTATATAATTATTTGCTCGTACTTCTTATTGGATCTGTTATTTCAATTTCACTACTAAATCATTTTAACACAAAGTTAGAAAGAGAATCACTTAAAACTACTGCATTGGAAATCAACCGAGCTGATTCAAATCTTCTATCTTTTATGTTAGATGAAACTTTAAGAGATATTAAAAACAGAAATGAAATTCAAAAAATTTTCGGTGATAAATATGCAAATTATGATGCGCTTGCTTTTAAAATTTGGGCAAGCTGTGCAATGCAGCGCGAATCACTTAACTCGGGAATTAGATTTTACGATAAAAATAAAAATGTGTTGGGTGAATATTTTGTTGGATTAGATCCAGATAAAAAAGTTTTTAATTTCTTAAGCAAGAATGATGAAATAAATATTGTTGAATTAAATAGGAATAAAGAAAATCCTGAGAAATATTATACAGGTATTATAAAAATTGAAGAGCGTGGAATAACAAAAGGTTACGTTTCTGCATTTGTAAGTTTTGATATAAATTCTATTGGAGCAGTAAATTTTCCTGATTTTATTGAGTCAAATCTATCTATTCTAAATCGTGTAATTGATGTAAAGCAATTAAAAATATTTCAATTTACAGGATCAGATTTAACTAACGTTTATGGCGATATTTATCCTTCCCGTGATCAGATCAAACAAATATTGCAAACTGAAGTTGATTCATTATACAATGATGCGTGGTTAAAAATTAGAATTGATTCTGAAAATTACGAAACTTACTTATTAAGAATTCCAGCAAATGGAAATGATATTACCACTACTGTTTCGGTTGAAGAGAAAGCATTTTCGTGGAACCTGTTCAACTTCTTTAAAATATTTATCATCCACTCCTTATTTATTGTATTTGCTTTTCTAATAATTGTATTAAGTAGAGTTGGAAAAATAACTCAAAGTTTCAAATCCAAATTGCTTTTTGCTTTTTTAGTTATTTCAATTATTCCTGTGGTTGTTCTTGCATTGTACAATTCAAAAATTGTAAGTGAACGTGCTAAAGATGGAATTTTCACTGAGCTTAGTCAGCGAGCAAATTATGTTGAAAAACATCTTACAACTCAAATTGATAAAAATAAAAAGCGTGATATTATTACTGCTTCCGAAAATGCCGCGCAGGAATTAGGAATATCATTCGCACTTTATGATTTAACAGGTCAAATCTATAACTCAAAAGATATTTACAATAGCATTGGTTTGTTTGATCGAAAATTAAATCCAAAGGCATATTACTTTTTAAATTATTTAAGATATCAGGAGTATTTAGCTTCAGAGAAAGTTGGCAATTACAGGTTTGATTCATATTACCGAATTATTAAAGTGAACAACAAAGATTATATTCTTTCAGTTAATGATGCGTTTAATAAAATTAGAGTTATTTTTTCAACCACAGAAATTAACGTGGTGATATTTGGAATTTATTCTTTTGCGGTAATCA
The DNA here is from genome assembly GCA_039931535.1 of Ignavibacteriota bacterium. Classification (GTDB taxonomy): domain Bacteria; phylum Bacteroidota; class Ignavibacteria; order Ignavibacteriales; family Ignavibacteriaceae; genus IGN3. The sequence continues at coordinate 4,451 of JBDTRQ010000133.1, read as the reverse complement.
TAATAATTATATTAAGTACGTTTTTTGCAAATCAAATTTCTCAGCCAATTCAAAGATTAACAGCCGCCACAGATGCTGTTAGTAAGGGCGATCTTAATATTACAATCGATCATAATGAAAGAGGAGAGCTTAAAGATTTGCTTGATGGTTTTAACCAGATGACTTCTGAGCTGAAAAAGAATCAAACCGAACTTGCGGAAATGGAACGTGAGGCGGCATGGAAGGAAATGGCAAAACAAGTTGCGCACGAAATTAAAAATCCTCTTACACCAATGAAGTTAGCTTTGCAGCAGTTAATGATTTCTTATAAAGATAAAAGCAAAGATTTTGATAAGCTGTTTGAAAAAGTTTCCAACACAGTTTTAAATCAGATTGATAATCTTAATCAAATCGCTTCCGAGTTTTCCCGATTTGCTAAAATGCCAAGTCTTAAAATTGAAACTTTAGATCTACTATCCGTTTTAAATGATACTGTTAACATGTTTGTTCACGAAAAAACTTCAATCGAAATAATTACTAATCTGGATAAAGCAATTATAGATTCTGATTTAAGCCAATTGCGTAGAATGTTTATTAATTTAATCCGTAATTCTATTCAAGCTGATGCAACAACAATTACAATTGATTTGAATGCTGTTGGTAAAAAATACGTTTTACATATGACTGATAATGGCAAGGGAATAACTGAATCTGAAAAAGAAAAAATATTTGATGAACATTTTACTACCAAGAAGCAGGGAATGGGTTTGGGATTAAGTCTTGCTAAAAGATTTATGACAAGTATAAATGGAGAAATAAAATTAATATCAAGCAGACCACAGCAAACAGTATTTGAAATTGTTTTTTCTTCAAAAAATAAACTTGATAATTCTAATAATTCTAATAATTCTGTAAATGAGTAAACTTACTCCACATCAAGAGCTTGCTTTAACAACAAGCGGACACATGGCTTTAACTGCAAATGCGGGATCAGGAAAAACATTTGTGCTTGCAAGAAAATATCTTGAAGCCCTCACTAAAGATAAATTTGAAATTTCAAGTGTTGCCGCAATTACTTTTACAGAAAAAGCTGCAAGTGAACTGTACCTAAAAATATCAATACTGATTGATGAAAAGATAAATGAATGCAGTAATCAAACCGAAAAAAAACCTCTTGAAAAAATTAGACGGCAATTAGTTTCGGCTAATATTTCAACCATACATTCATTTTGTATCAGCTTATTACGCGAATATCCTGTTGAAGTAGAACTGGATGCACGATTTATTCCTATCGATGAAAACCTTTCTGAGGAACTTATTGAGCTTTCAGTTGAAGAAATGATTCGTGATTCATTTGATGATGAATTAGTTTGGGAAGAAATTAAATATCTAATACGGATATTTTCATCAAAAATTAAACTGCAAAATCAAATTGTAAAGCTTATACAGAATCGTAAAAATGTTTTTGTTGTAAAAGAAAAAATTTATTCATTGAATGAAACACAAATTGCTGATTTATTCTTTGAGGAATTTTCTAAAAAATTTCATTCTATTTGGTCTAAACTAAAAAGTAGTTTTATTCAAAATCTTAGTTTAATCAATTCAGCAGTTCAAGTTTCAGATCCAAAAAACTCAAATGCAATTGAAGTAAGTTCTAAGCTTCAAAGTTTAAAATCTGAATCTGAGATTTCTCAAATATTAAAACTCTTAAGTGAAATCAAATCAATATCCTTAACGGATAAATGTACAATCCGTAAACGTGGTTATCTGAAAAATGAAGATTCAATTTTACTCCAAAATGAAATTATTGCATCTGAAGATTTAATGAAAAGCCTTGATGAATTTCATCTTCCTGAAAATCATTCTGAAATCGAAATAGAGTTAGCCTGCTTTGGTAAAACGCTGATTACATTTTTTGATTATGCTCTAAATATTTATGCGAATAAGAAAAAGAATGAAGGCTTTATCGATTATGAAGATATTCTTCTTTACACAAAAAAGCTTTTAGAAAATGATAAAGTTCAAAAATCAATTTCAGAAAAATATAAATTTATTATGGTTGATGAATTCCAGGATACAAATGAAATTCAATATCAAATATTTCTGCCGATATTAGATTATTTGAAAGGCGGCAAACTTTTTATTGTAGGTGATGAGAAACAGAGTATTTACAAATTCCGCGATGCAGAAATAGAAATATTTAATCTTACAAGAAGTGATATAAAAAAATCTGTCGGCGAAAAGAACCTTTTAATTTTGCCTGATAGTTTTAGAATGGCGCCAAGAATTTGTGCTTTTTGCAATTTTGTCTTTAGAAATTTATTTGATGAGCCTGATGAAACTATTGGTGAAGTGCCGGCAACGGATTTAGTTTGCGCTCGTATTGATGATACAGTTGGACACATCGAAATATTAGTTTCCCGAGAAGATGATGAAAACACAACTGATACCGAAGCAGAATTATCCGCAAAAAAAATATTGCAATTAATATCAAACAGTAATTATACTTTTAAAGATATTTCCATACTTGTACGCAAACGAAAATACTTTGCTGAACTTGAAAATGTTTTTATAAAATATGAAATACCTTTTGCAATAGTTGGCGGAAGAGGTTTTTATCAAAGGCAATCTATTTCTGATGTTATTAATTATTTATCCTTTCTTGCAGATGAAAATAACAGCGCCGCTTTAGTTGGATTGCTGCGTTCGCCTTTCTTTAGTGTTTCTGATTCCAAACTATTTGAAATATCGTTAATAGCAGGAAAAAGCTTTTGGCGCAAACTTAATCTTGTTAAAGATGACATTGAGATGAGCAGCATTTGCAAATTACTGAATGAAAATATTTCAATGAGCAGTTCTATTAATCTGCCGGATTTAATCTATAAAATTATTACTGATAGAAATTTTATATCAGTTCTTTCATCCCGTAATGACAGCGAACAGGAAATTGCTAATCTTAATAAGCTGATTGGTATTGCAAGAAATTTTAATGCTGTTGGATTCAGAAACCTTTATGATTTTTTGTCTTTCATTCAGGATTCAATATCAAACCAGGCTGATGAACCGCAAGCTGCTATCACTACAAATTCAAATGCTGTTCAGTTGATGACTATTCATCAATCAAAAGGTTTGGAATTTCCTGTTGTGATTTTATATAAAACTGATGAAGCTGGAATCTCAAACTCAATTAAATCAGGTGATGTTAAAGTTGATAAAAATTATGGTTTGCTTACAAAAGTTCCGATCAATCAAAATTATTTTGAAGACTATCTTTCTGCTCCAATAATATCGATATACAATTATTATGAAGAGAAGAAAAACAATGCTGAATTAAAAAGATTATTATACGTTGCTGTTACTCGTGCTAAAGATGAATTGTACATTACTTCGACAATAAAAAAAGATGCTTCATTTAAAAAAGATTCATTCATAAATCTCTTGGCATCTGGATTAAAAAATAATTTTTCAACTGATGAAATATCTATTAGTGATAAATTGGAATTACTAAAAATCCAGGATGAAAAATTTATTAATCGAACTGAACAGATTGATGTTACAATTCCAATTACAACCCAAATTGATATTGAAAATATTAACATCAAAAAAGAACAGAAAAATATTGATAAAGCTGAAGTAAATATTAACTCACTTCATTCACACGAAAAGGGTGAAATTATTTCTGCATCAAAAGTTTCTATTTACAGCCAATGTCCTTTAAAATATCTGCTTACTTATGAGTATGGATTTGGCAAGTTTAATTCCGATTACCTGAATTTTAAGTCTATTAATAAACAGGCAAATCAAAAAAACTTTTTAATTGATAATGTTGCAGTTGATATCGAAAGTGATGATGAACGATTTGATCCAATTGAGAATGAAGTTAAAGATTATAATTCATCTTTGTATGGAAGACTCTTTCATAAAGCGATGGAAAAATCTATAAATCCGGAACAGATAAATCAATTTATTGAAGATGAATTTGGAACTGATAAAAAGGATGAACGAATAACAGAAATATTAATCCAAAGATTGAATGATGATTTAAAAGCTTTTAGAAATGCTAAAATATTTTCACAAATTGTGAATGCAAAAAATTATAAAAATGAGTTTGAAATTTATACGGCTGATAATGATTATTTTTTACACGGAATTATAGATAAAATAATCTTTGCGGAAAATAAAATAGTGATTATAGACTATAAAACAGATGATATCCAAAAGAATGAAATCAAAAAACATGCCGAATATTATTTAATGCAATTGAAATTTTATTTATATATTGCAAGCAAGTTATTTACTAAGTTTGAACATTTTGAAGGCAGTTTGGTTTTTATAAAACATCCTGATGAACCTGTTACCATAACTTACGATAGACAAAAAATGAAACAGCTTCAAAAAGAAATAACTGATATTGTAAAATCAATAAGAACTAAAAATTCTGAAAAAAACTTTAAACACTGTAAAGTTTGTTC
>JBDTRQ010000132.1:0-4867 GCA_039931535.1 Ignavibacteriota bacterium | reverse complement strand
TGGATAAATAAATTTGGAACCGGAAAGGGTGTGCACACCACATCCAGCGGCTTAGAAGGAGCATGGAAACCAAACCCTACAAAATGGGATAATGGTTACTTCGATATGCTTTTCGGATATGAATGGGAAAAGGTTAAAAGTCCGGCTGGTGCTTGGCAATGGCAGCCTAAGAACGTTAAGGAAAAAGATATGATACCAGACGCTCACGATCCTTCGAAAAAATACCCGCCTACCATGACAACTGCTGATTTATCGTTTCGCTTTGATCCGATTTATGAACCTATTTCGAGAAAATTCCACAAAGATCCAAAAGCTTTTGCAGAAGCATTTGCAAAAGCTTGGTTTAAGCTTACTCACCGTGATATGGGTCCTAAAGCTCGCTATCTTGGTCCCGAAGTTCCGGCAGAAGATCTAATCTGGCAGGATCCTGTTCCTGCAGTTGATCATAAACTGATCGATAAAAAAGATATTGCTGATCTTAAAACTAAAACTTTAGCTTCCGGATTATCAATATCAGAACTCGTTTCAACTGCTTGGGCTTCTGCATCCACTTTCCGTGGATCGGATTATCGTGGTGGAGCTAATGGTGGCCGTATTCGTTTAGCGCCTCAAAAAAATTGGGAAGCTAATCAACCTGCTCAATTAACCAAGGTCTTGAAAGTACTCGAGAGCATTCAGCAGAACTTTAACACTACACAGAAAGATGGTAAAAAAATATCCATCGCTGATCTTATCGTGCTGGCAGGATGTGCCGCCGTTGAAGCTGCGGCTAAAGCTGCTGGTTATGCAGTTGAAGTTCCATTTAAACCAGGACGTACAGATGCATCACAAGCTCAGACTGATGTAGAATCATTCTCAGTATTGGAACCTGAAGCAGATGGTTTCCGTAATTATACCAAGAAAGCATTTTCTGTTTCAGTAGAAGAAATGCTTGTTGATAAAGCACAGTTACTTACTCTAAGCGCTCCAGAAATGACAGTACTTGTCGGTGGTTTGCGTGTTCTTGGTGCAAACTATGGTGGTTCTAAACACGGAGTGTTTACAGAAAATGTTGGTAAGCTCACAAATGACTTCTTCGTAAACCTGCTGGATATGGGAATTGTTTGGAAACCAACTAGTGATAAAGGTGATACTTTTGAAGGGCGTGATCGTAAGACAGGGAATGTTAAATGGACAAGCACCCGAGTGGATTTGATCTTCGGCTCAAACTCACATCTGCGTGTGCTTTCCGAAGTTTACGCTCAGGATGATGCGAAAGAAAAATTTGTTCATGATTTCGTAGCAGCCTGGAACAAAGTTATGAATCTTGACCGATTTGATTTGAAATAAGTTTTGCTTCTGTTAGATAGACAGGAATGAAATCTATTATGCCCACTATAAGGACTCGCAAGAGTCCTTTTTTATTTCAATTGAAATTAAACAGAAGCAAGTTTAAGTTACAATAGATTTTAAATTAACCTAATATCATTTAAAAATGGAAGTTTTTTTCGAACATCGTTAACATAAAATTTATCAATTTCTGCAATTATTATTTTTTCCTCATTTTCAACAGTAACTATCTCTTTACCCATTGGATCAAATACAGAACTGAAACCGGTGTAATGCAATTTTGGATCATCGCCCACACGATTGATTCCTGCAACATAACATTGATTTTCAATTGAACGTGCTTTTAATAAAGTTCGCCAATGTTCGATTCTTGTATCAGGCCAGTTTGCAATATCAACAATCATATCAACTTTTTCTTTTGCGTAATATCTATATAGTTCAGGGAAACGTAAATCATAACAAATTGAAAGTCCAATTTTTAATCCTTTAACCTTTGTGATTACAACTTCTTTTCCTTTTCCATAAAAAATATTTTCTTTCGAATAAGCAAACGGATGAATCTTTCTATAAGTCGTAATTATTTTTCCCTGATTATTTAAATGAACCAAGGAATTAAAGTTTTTGCGTTTCCCTTTTTCAATAACGCCATACATTACAGCAGATTTTTTTTCTTTTGCAAGCGATGAGAAGTAATGATAAGTTGAACCATCTAAATCCTCTGTAAACTTATCGGATTTCATTGTAAATCCTGTAAGCGTCATTTCAGGAAAAATCAGCAAATCAATTTCGGAAATCTTGCTAACTAAATTTTTTATTTTCTCAATACTTTCTGCTTTGTTTTCCCAGATAGGAGCGTACTGAGCTAAACCAATTTTTAAATTATTTTTCATAAATCTTTTACCTTAAAGTTAAAAGCACTACTGAAATTAAAATTCCAATTGCAGCCTGAGTTACAATTTCGTTTTTGGTTAAATCACCTTTAAAAAATCCGAGCGGAGTCCATTTCATCCAGTTCCATTTTAACGGAAGTTTTTCTTTTAGAAATAAATAATAAAATACATCCTGCAAACCAAATGCTTTCATAATCCAACCTGCAAGTGCGGCAATCCAATCAAATTGAATTCCAATAATAATAAGTAAAAGCACATCGTACATAAATTGATTTATTCTGTAGGAATGAATTATTATTTTTTCCGGCAGATGATTTGTTCTTCTTATCAACGAAAAGTGATAACCAAGTATATCATACAAATTGCTGAGCAGAACAAAAAGCAATGCCGCTGCTTCAAAATAGAAAATTGAGATAATGCCAAACAGCACACATAAAAGTACGTTAAGCCAAACTAATCTGTAACTAAAAATATTTTTGATTTCAATCATGTTCTAAAATAGATAATCAATTGAGTAACAAAAAATAGCAAAATGTTGTGATAGTGCGCCATTTTTATATCACTAAATAGATATGGAATACTTATTTTAGCGCAACAATTTATTTAAAAAATAATTCTTCCGAATGAACAAAAATATAACATTTGATTTTTCCCTGTTTGATGGTTTTCCGGATATGTATTTTCTGATTAATGTTAATGGAGATATAAAGTTTTTAAACCAAGCTTCTAAAAATTATTTAAATATTAAATACGGCAAACCTGAACTATTTTTTGATTATGTAGAACTTTGTGATAGAAGTAAGTCTGAATTACTTTTTAAAGATTCATTTACAAACGGCATATCTTCAGAAATTGAAACAAGACTTTTTGTTAATAAAAACTTTGTAAACGTTAATCTTGTCTTTGTTCCTTTTACAAGCGATGGTTTTGATGAAAAACTTACTCTTGTAACTGCACGTGATATTAGCGAAGAAAAAAAAAAAGAAATTGAGCTGTTAAGGTTTTTTAATGTTGCAGAAAACACCGTAAATCCATTACAGATTACGGATCTTACGGGTAAAATGATTTACGTAAATAAAGCGTTTGAAATTTCCAGTGGTTATTCTAAAGAAGAATTGCTTGGTAAAAATCCTAAAATTTTTGGAAGCGGAAAAAAGTCTATAAAGTTTTGGGATAAAATGTGGGATACAATTTCGAGCGGAAAAGTTTGGGTTGGCGAAGTCGAAAATGTCAAAAAAAACGGCGAAACTTTTTATACTCAACTTTTAATCTCGCCCATATTGGATAAGAATGGAAAGGTTACGGGATATTTTGGAATCCATCGTGATCTTACCGAAAAAAGAACATTAGAAAGACAGTTAATCCATACCCAAAAAATGGAAAGTATCGGAACTTTGGCTGCCGGGATTGCACACGAAGTTGGAAATCCACTCGCATCAATTTCAGCTTTGGTTCAAGTTGCGCAGCGCGTTACAACCGATCCTTTTGTAAATGAAAAATTAGGATTGGTAAAAAGTCAGGTTACACGAATTTCAAAAATTATTAGAGATCTTGTTGATTTTTCTCGTCCATCAAATTATGAACTTGCGCTGACTGACATTAATAAAGTTGTACACGAAGCGGTTGAAATTACTAAGGTCGGCACTAAAGCTAAGGATATTATTTTTGAAACTGATTTGTCCCAAGATATACCTCTGCTTCCGCTAATTGCAGATCAAATACAACAAGTGTTTGTAAATATTTTACTTAACGCTGTAGATGCAGTTTTAGAAAAAAAACGCACAACAAAACTTGAGAAGATCTCTGTAAAATCTGAATGCAATGGCGATGAAGCTACGTTAACTTTTTCAGATACGGGAATGGGGGTAAAAGAAGAAAATCTTATTAAAGTGTTCGAGCCTTTCTTCACTACAAAAAAAGAAGGAAGAGGCACAGGACTCGGATTATGGGTAAGTTATGGGATAGTTAAAAGTTTTCAGGGTGATATAAAAATAAAGAGTAAGTTTAACGAAGGCACAACTTTCATTATAAAATTACCAATCCATTAAAATTAATTAGGATAAATAATGGCGCATACAATTTTAGTTGTTGATGATGAAGAAATAATTAGAGATTCACTTTTCTACATTCTTGAAAAAGAAGGTTACAATGTTGATAAAGCAGAAAATGGAAAAATTGCTTATGAAAAAATGATTGCAAATCATTTTGATCTCGTTATTACTGATATAGAAATGCCGATGATGAAAGGAACAGAACTTCTTGAAAAAATTAAAACATTAAATTATCAAACATCTGTAATAATGATTACAGCTTTTGGTTCTTTAGAAACTGCAATAACAGCACTTAGAAATGGTGCAAGCGATTACATTTTAAAACCAGTGGAGTTTGATGAACTCTTAATAAAAACAAAAAGACTTTTTGAAATAAGAGAATTATTTTTAGAAAACCGAGTGCTGCGTGAAGAGATTCATCGTAAATATGATTTTGAAAATATTATTGGAAAAAGCAGCAGCATAAAAAAAGTTTATGAAATGATTGAAGCTGTTGCAGAAACTGATTCCACAGTGCTTATTAGTGGTAACAGCGGAACGGGAAAAGAACTTGTTGCGCGCGCTTTGCACTATAAAAGTCATAGAAAAAATAAACCG
>JBDTRQ010000131.1:0-2496 GCA_039931535.1 Ignavibacteriota bacterium | reverse complement strand
AACTCTAAAATCAAAATCAGCAATAATTATAGGCAGTGGGCTTGGCGGATTATCAACAGCGCTGCGTCTTTCAACAGAAGGTTACAATGTAACTGTAATTGAAAAACATTCGAAACCCGGCGGAAGATTAAATCAGCTTAAGCTTGATGGATTTACCTTTGATGTCGGTCCATCATTTATGAGTATGAGCTGGGAGCTTGAAGAGTTGTTTAAAAGCTGTGGTATAAAAAACCCGATTGAGCTTGAAGAACTTGATCCGCTTTATCAGGTTTATTTTGGAAATGAAAATAAGCCTTACAGAATCTGGAAGACTTTAAACAATCTTGAAGAAGAGTTTAAAGATATCGAACCAAATCTTGCAGCTAAAGTTGAAAAGTATTTAAAACGCGCTGGAGAATTCTTTCACGATACTGAAGACAAAGTTATAAAATCGAATTATAAAAATGTTGTTGATTACATTTTAAAACTTACACGAGTTCCTAAAAAACATCTGCCATATCTTTTTAGAAATATGTGGAGTGAAGTTGAAAAGAATTTTGAATCAGAACAAGTTAGAGTAATATTTTCTTTGGTTGCATTCTTTTTAGGATCAACTCCATTTCAAACTCCTGCAATTTATTCGCTGCTCAACTATACTGAAATGAAACACGATGGCTACTGGAAAGTTAAAGGCGGTATGTACAAAATTGTAGAAGAGCTGATAAAAATATTAGAACAGCGCGGAGTAAAGTTTGTTTACAACACTGAAATTATATCTGTTGCAAATTCTAACGGCAAATTAAACTCCTTAATGGATAGAACAGGTAAAACCTGGAGTGCAGATATTTTTATTTCAAATTCTGATGCTGCTTCATTTAGAGGACAGGTTTTGGGAAGGAAAAAATTCACTGAAGATAAATTGGATAAGATGGATTGGACACTTGCACCGTTTACAATTTATCTTGGTGTAAAAGGAATAATCAATTCACTTCAGCATCACAACTATTTTCTTGGAAGCAACTTTAGAGGTTATGCTGATAAGATTTTTACATCTTCAATCATTCCTCAAAAACCATATTACTATGTTAATGTTTCATCTAAATCAAATCCGGATTGTGCACCCGAAGGAACGGAAAATATTTTTATTCTTTGCCCTGTTCCTGATAGAAGATTTAAAAAGGACTGGGATGATAAAGAAGAAATTGCAAACAACATTATAAAAGATTTATCAGATAGAGTTGGATTTGATATTAACTCCAACACTTTAGTTAAACAAATTTATTCCCCGGTTGATTGGGAAAATATGTTTAATCTTTACAGAGGTTCCGGTTTAGGATTAGCTCACGGAATAAATCAGGTTGGCGCATTCAGACCAAAAAACAAAGATGAAGAATTTCCAAACTTATATTATGTAGGAGCTTCAACAACGCCGGGTACAGGCTTACCAATGGTTATAATTAGTTCAAAACTTGTAACAGACAGAATCAGGAGTGACTATGGATCAATATAATAAGACATCGTATGCAATAAGTAAAGTGGTAACAAAAAGTTACAGCACTTCATTTAGTCTTGGCATTGCGGCGTTCTCTCCACAGTACCGAGATGCAATTTACGGCATCTATGGTTTTGTAAGAATTGCCGATGAGATTGTTGATACTTTTAACCATGTTGATCAAAAAAAGTTAATGGAAAATTTTCGTAAAGAAACCGAAGAAGCTTTAAAAATCGGAATATCCACTAATCCTGTTTTGCAGGCTTTTATTTATACAGTTAAAGAATATAAAATTGATTATCACTACATTGATGCGTTCTTAAGCAGTATGGAAATGGATTTAACAAACTCCTACTATGAACCACAACAGTACAAAGATTACATTTATGGTTCCGCAGAAGTTGTCGGTTTGATGTGTTTGCAAATTTTTGCAGGCAGTGATAATAAGTTGTTCGATCAGCTTATTGAACCTGCGAGAAGTCTCGGTTCAGCTTTTCAAAAAGTAAATTTTTTAAGAGATATAAAAAGCGATATGGAAGAACGTGAGAGAATTTATCTGCCGGGTGTAAACCACGCAATTAAAATTGATGATGCAAACAAGCAAAATCTGGAAAAAGAAATTGAGCTTGAATTTAAAAACGCTTTAATTGGAATTAAAAAATTACCAGCCGGAGTAAAGCTTGGCGTTTATTCTGCTTACTTGTATTACCTCGGCTTATTTAAAAAGATAAAAAGATTAAAGATTAAAGAATTGATGAATCAAAGAGTAAGAGTATCAAACGCAACTAAGTTAGCCTTGCTTTTACGCGGTGTACTTGAAATAAAAATCTTTAAGCTTACCTAAAACAAAAATATTTTTTAATTAAGTTGCCGGTAGAAATACCGGCTTTTCTATTATATGAACACATACTTACTGATAAATATTTTAATCGTTTTTTTTCCTTTAGTTTTATCGTTCGATAAAAATCTTACGTATTACAAAAAAGTACCGCACGTTTTAAAATCAATAGCATTTGTAAGCACTG
>JBDTRQ010000130.1:0-13076 GCA_039931535.1 Ignavibacteriota bacterium | reverse complement strand
CTGATAATCCCTGACGGCTTTTTCATCAATTAAGCCGTGAGAATCAAGTAAATCAAATATATCATCACTGATAAGTTCAGATAATGGATTATCGATTTTTGCTTTTATTTCTCTCATCACGCGTTCCTCCGATTAAATTAGTGATTGCAGTTACCTAAAAGTACCGTATCAAATCGTATATAAATAAATCTCCATTATAAGTTTATGAAATGATAACAAAAAACCGACCAGAGAAATTCCCTAAATCGGTACATTTACTACTCTGGTTAATTTTCCAACATTTAATATTTAGATGAACGAAAATTAAAACTGTAGCAAATCGGTTATAAATTTTTTCCTTTGATTATTACTGATGCAAATATTGACAGAATATTACATAATGTCAAGTATTTTTTGGAAACGATTTGAATCAAAAATTAAAATTAAATATACATTGATGATTATGACTTTTTAGGATCAGTTATGATCATAAAATAATCAGTCTGATTAGTGTCCCAATTCGCAAATCTAGTTTCTACTTTACTGTTGATGAGTTAGTACTGCAGCGATATTATCATTCAAACAGATATAATTATTTTATCTTGGCAAGATGTTGTAAATTTGTCCAGAATTAAATCAAAATTTTAAAGATTAAGTTTAGCAACTATATGAAAACTGCACTAATAACAGGAATTACCGGACAGGATGGAGCCTACCTAAGCAAATTTCTTTTAGAAAAAGATTATAAAGTAGTTGGGATAACAAGAAATTTGCAATCCGGAGTTTTAAATGGATTAAGTTTTCTAGGAGTTGAAAACGATGTTCAATTAGTTGAAGCAAACGTGTTTGATCTTTCAAACATAATTCGCTTATTAGAAAAATATAAACCTGATGAATTTTATAATCTTGCAGCTCAAAGTTCTGTTGGATTATCTTTCGAACAACCTATTGGTACACTTGAGTATAACATTATTTCTGTTGCAAATATTTTAGAAGCTGTCAGGATTATAAACAAAGATATTAAAGTTTATCAATCATCCAGCAGCGAGATGTATGGAAATATAAACAAAGATTTGTTACCGATTGATGAAAATTTTATTATACGCCCGGCAAGTCCTTATGCGATATCAAAAGCTGCTTCCCATTGGATTTGTGTAAACTATCGTGAAGCATACAAGCTTTTTATTTCCAGCGGAATCTTATTTAACCACGAATCTGTTTTAAGACGACAAAATTTTGTTACAAAAAAGATTATTTCATCCGCATTAAAAATCAAAAAGAATGAACTTGATTTTCTAAAAGTTGGTAACACATCAATTATGCGTGATTGGGGTTACGCGCCTGAGTATATAAAAGTAATGTGGAAAATGCTGAATGTTGAGAAACCAAACGATTATATAATCTGCACAGGTGATGCTCATACTTTGCAGGAATTTATTGATAAGGTATTTATAAAACTCGGACTTGATCCAGCAAAGTATGTTAAGTTTGATAAAGCGCTTTACCGGCCTGTTGAATTAGAAACTATTTTTGGAAACTCCAACAAAGCAAAAGCAGAACTTGAATGGAACTACTCGATGTCATTTGATGATTTGATAAATAAATTGATTGAAGATGAAATGAAGTACAATGAATGGTGGATGAATAAAAGTAAGAATTAAAGTAACGGCAAATCTATTTATACTTAAAAATAAATTATATTGATGAAAATATTCCAACTAATCCTTCTGCTTACCCTTTTCTTTTTGTTTGATACAACATTTTCGCAAGTTGAAAATGTTCCGATAACAAACAGCGTTTATTCCTTTCTTAAGGAAATGAAAGTAAAAGGAATCCTGTCGTTTATTCGTGAGGATGATCCTGTTCTTTCTCGATTTGAAGTAAAGGATTTACTTGAAAAAGTAAATAATCATATAACCGAACTAAGCTCCACAGAAAAAAAACTATTAAATAAATATCTAACCGAATTTTCTGATACTATAAATCCTGATTCATCAACACAATTATTTAATCCACAGGATGGATTTTTTACCGACCTTGATCAAATGATGACAGATAAAGTAAAATATCTTTACGCATATCAAGAACCCGAAAATAATATCTACTTTGAATGGCTTGGTCATTTTTATCACGGACAGGATTTTTCTCAAGATCACGCTGTAAATTCAGATCTTTATGATATCGGTTTTAGAATCAGAGGAACAGTTTTTAATCATTTGGGTTATCTATTTACTGTAATAAAAGGAGGAGTTAGCGGTAACAAACATTTTGCTGAAATAATTGATCCACGCTTGCTGACAAATTTTAAATGGATTGAAAATTCTGAGAACATCGGCAATTACGATTTTACTTATGGTTATCTAAAATATCACACAGAGCCGTATAAAGATATGAATATTAGTGTGCAGCTTGGAAGAGAAGATGTTACTCTTGGTTATGGATATGGAAGTAAATTAGTTTTATCGGGTGATAATCCTACAATGGATTTTATAAAGTTTAATTTTGATTACGGAATAATAAGCTATACTTCACTACATGCATCCACAACCGGATATTTTAGTTTTACACTTGATGACAGATACACAAAGTACTTCGCACATAATCATTTAAAATTAAAGTTTAATAATTTGTTTGATATTGGAGTTGGCGAAACTATGATTTACTCCGGAAGAGGAATAGAGTTTGCTTACTTAACGCCGGTTGCATTTTATAAATTTATCGAGATGGAAACACAGGATAAAGATAACGGCAATTTATACTTTGATATTCAAACAAAGTTTGTAAAAAATTTAGAACTGCAGGCAACATTTTTATTGGATGAAGATATTTTAAGTAATCTTGGTGACTTAGAAAAATATACTAACAAGACTGCTTACCAGCTTGGCGCTTTTTGGTATCAACCTCTTAACATAAACGATCTTTCTTTGATTTTGGAATACACGCGAATTAGACCTTATGTTTATACACACTTTGATATTAAAAATAATTATACTGCTTTTGGTGCTAATCTTGGACACAGAATTGGACCCAATGCTGATGAACTAATGATAAGAACTAATTACAATTTTAACGAGTGGATAAGAGGCACAGTTGAGTATCGCTACCAAAGAGAAGGGAACAATGTTTATGCGGATGATGGAACGCTTATAAAAAATGTTGGCGGAGATATTGCTCTTACTCACGGCTATGTGCTTCCAACAGACCGTGCATATTTTTTAGATGGAGAAAGAGTTAACACAAATTTCTTTAGCGTAGGATTTAGAGTAGAACCAATCCGTGATTTTATTTTTGATATTTCTTACAACCTTAATAAAAGTACAAATACAACAAAAAATATTTCTTCAAAAATAAGTTATGCACTGTTTAAGTTTACATTGGAGTATTAGGAATTTTTTTGATTAAAGATTATTTGTGCAAATTGTTTGTATTACATTTAATTCAAAAATAATCCTATTATTTAGAAGTCTTATCCAATTTAATTGGCATTGTCATATCTTAACTAAAAATATTAACTTTGCAACAAAATTTTCAAAACAAACAAATAGACTCAAATGCCAGAATCTGTGAATACCACCAAATCTTTTAGTGATTACATCTATATACTCTTTAAATGGAAAAATTTTTTAATTATTACTTTATTAATAGTAGGACCATTAACTCTTGGTCTACTGTTCCTTATACCAAATAATTACAAAGCTACTTCGGTCGTAATGATACCGCCAGAAAGTAATATGGGTTTAGGCGGATTAACAGGATTGTTATCAGGTAAAAATTCAGCAGCCTCTTTGGGATCCAAATTACTTGGCGGAAACTCTGCAAATTTAGATCCATTATTAGCAATATTAAACAGTAGAACTGTTCAAACAAATATTATTAAAAAATTTGGATTGATTAAATATTATGATTTTGAAGATGATTTTATAGATAAAACATTAAAAGCCTTTCGTGGAGATGTTGCTTTTGAACCTACTGAATATGGTATGATAGAGATTAGTGTAATCAATGAAGATCCTAAACTGAGTGCACAAATAGCAAATTATTTTTCTGAAATTTTAGATAGCTTGAATATTGTGCTCAATTCTCAAGCTGCGATGAATAACAGAGAGTTTATAGAAAAGAGATATTTAAAGAACCTTAGCGATCTTAAATCAGCGGAAGATTCTTTATATAAGCTTCAAAAAAAGTATGGAATATTTGCAATCCCTCAGCAATTGGAAGTTGCTGTTAAATCAGCAGCAGAAATTGAGGCGCAACTTGCTGAAAGAGAACTAATGGCTGAATTAATCAAATCTCAATATGGGGAAAATTCACCAAGTTACCTTCCAATTAAAGAGCAAGTAGATTTTTTAAAAAGAAAAATTAGTGAAATAAAAAACTCTACTAAATTATCTAGTAATTCAAATGTCTTATTACCATTTAAGAATTTACCCGAACTATCAATGCAATATCTCAGAGATTTTCGAGAACTAGAAATTCAACAAAAAATTCTTGAAGTAATACTTCCACTTTATGAGCAAGCTAAAGTTGAAGAACAAAAAAGTATTCCCACGATTATGGTCTTAGACAAAGCTGTTTCACCTCAGATAAAAAATGCACCAAAGCGTGCAACAATTACAATAGTTATCTCTTTGCTCTTCTTATTTATGTTGTTACCAATCATTTTTAGAGGAGAAAAAACGTTGACCAGAAAAGTAAGTGGTAATTCACTTGAAGAATCGGAATTCAGATTTTATTCTAAAATAAAAAAAATATATAGACTTAAGTTTTAATAATGATAAGTGTTGTAACAATTATCATTTTTATTTTTTCTTTACTGCTAGGAAAAGCACTATTTAATAGATGGTTTAATCATCTTAGCTTATATGTTTCTGTATGGGCGCCAATGATTCTCCTCTATGAAATGAAACTAATCAGGTATTATGATCTAACTTTTGCGACTTGGAGTTTAGTATTTCTCAGCTACCTTAGTTTTTTGCTGGGTGTACTAACTTATTTCTCTGCTAAAGAGAAAATTTTCAATAAAGAAACCATTTCTTATAATAACAATATCGATTGGCTTACAATTAATAACGGCAAAAATCTTAGATTTCTAGCTTGGCTTACTTCTATTATTGCATTAGCTGCTGTAATCCAAAACTGGATGGTTTTAATTAAAATGTTTGGCGATGTTACAACAGTTCTTATTAACGCTAGCGTAGTTTATAGATTAAGAATTGAGAGAAAAATAGAGGGCCAAATACCATATTTGTTCTTATTTGGATATGTATCAGTATTTTTTGCTGCAATGTATACAGCACTCAAAAATAAATTTAGTGTAATTTCCTTCTTCCCTTTTATTCCAGTAATATTAAAGGAAATATCGCAGGTTAGTCGTGCAGGTATTTTTTTAGCAATGTTTGAATACCTGATCACTTTTTTACTTTTTAAATCTTATTTGAAGAAACGTAACCCAATGCTTTTAGTAAAATCTAATAAGAAATTACTAATCGGAGTTATATTGATTTTAGCATTCATAATTTCTAGTGCATCATTGGTTAGAATTTCTAGAGGTTCGGTAGAAAATGTTGAGGGTGCTACGTCGCAGTTGAAGAGCCAAGAGGACAATCTTTTTTTGAGTCCAACCATGTATCTTTATTTTAGCGGACATATAGGAGCATTGAATAAATTTCTTCAATCCGACAAGGAAAAAACCCTTTTCGCAGAGCATACATTATTTGGCTTATACAGTATACTCTCAAAATATGATATTGTAAAAAGACCTACAGACTACAATCATGGGTATTTTATTCCGACTTGGATAAACACTACAACATTCCTAAAAGAACTTAATCAAGACTATGGTATTATTGGTACACTAATAATAATCTTTTTACTAGGTCTAGTAATTACTTTTTATTATTTCAAGTTTCTTGAAAATGGAAATCTTTATCATTTCATAATATTGGTTTTTCTTTACCTGATACTCGCATTTTCAAACATAGTTTTAGCAACTAGATTATCTTATTGGTACTTACCGTTAGTATTCTTATTTGTAATTACATTTTTATTAAATTACTGGATTAAAGCACATAGTCATTCATCCTCAATGAATCTTGATTAGAAAACCAAGAAGAATAATTATTCCCATAATACACGCTATATTAATTAACCCTTTAATATGACAGAAAATAAAAACAGTAATAATAGGATAGTTAAAAACACTATCTATAATCTTCTAGGATTTTTTTTCCCTGTTATAGCTGCTTTAGTTTTTATACCCACATTATTAGAAAAGCTTGGAGACGAGAAGTTTGGTTTATTAAATATAATTTGGATAGTTGTTGGCTATTTTAGTTTATTTGATTTTGGAGTAGGGCGTACTTTAACAAAAGTCATTTCAGAAAAATTATCTCATCAGAAAAGTAACGAAATTCCTGAAATCTTCTGGACCTCCTTTTATTTAATCCTAGCTTTTAGCATAGTTGGTTCAATAATCCTGTTTTTATTAACACCAATATTAGTGGACAATGTTTTGGGATTGACTGATTCAATAAAACAAGAATCAAAAATATCATTTTATATAATGGCAGTTTCTATTCCAGTTATAACAACAACTGCTGCTTTTAGAGGTTTTTTAGAAGCTTATCAAAATTTTAAAATAATAAATATATTAAGGATTTTATGGGGCGTTTCCACATTCTTGGTACCAATAATTGTTTTGCTTTATACAAATTATCTCACCTACATAGTTTTATCCTTAGTTTTTCTTCGGCTGATTATGTGGTTATTACACTTGTTCATTTGTATCAAAACTGAAAGTAAGCTCAAAGTATTCAATAATATTAATAAGAATGCAATCAAACCCATATTTATATTAAGTGGTTGGATAACAGTTACTAATATTATTGCTCCTCTCATTGTTTATGTTGATAGATTTTTAATTGGTGCCCTAATATCAGCCGCTGCCATAACCTATTTTGCTACACCATTTGAAATTGTCAGCAAATTATTGTTGATCCCCAGCGCAATTGTAGGAGTCCTATACCCAGTGATTGCATACAATTATAGATTAGATTTCGAATTAGTCAGTAGAATCTTTTTTAAAGGAGTCAAATATATTTTTATAATGGTATTTCCTATTATTGCTTTGATTGTAGTTTTTGCGAAAGCAGGATTATCCCTATGGGTAGGGGCACGGATTGCAGATCATAGTTGGTTTGTTCTTCAATTACTGGCTTTCGGTATTTTTTTTAATAGTCTAGCTCAAATTCCTTTTACTTACTTACAAGCCATTGGAAAGCCTAATGTTACTGGGAAACTACATATGATAGAGTTGCCATTTTATTTTATTGCGATGTGGTTTTCGATAAAAATATTTGGAATAAATGGAGCAGCAGTAATTTGGTTAATTAGGTCATTTATTGATTGTCTTTTACTCTTCATTCTAAGTAAAGAAATTTTTTTGAGAGGATTATCTATGCCTACCAAGCCTCAGATTACATACCTATTTTTAATGTTTTTCTCAGTTGCAATATTGGTAATTGTGCCGTTAAATATAAAAATATTTTTAGGTATCTTATTTTTAATATTTTATTTAATAATTACTTGGGCTACTATTCTAAATCATGAAGAAAAGTCTTTCCTTTTATCGCTCATAAAAATTAGTTTGAATAAATAATAAATGGAAATAATAAGAACATTTAACAGACCTTTCTGTTCTGTTTGTAATTCAAGTGGGTTTGAACTGTACAGTGGTCTTATTGATAGATTATATGGTGCAAGTGGTGAGTGGAATTTCGTCAAATGTACCAATAAGAAATGTAATACTATTTGGATAAATCCTGCACCGATTGAGGAGGATTTATTTATGGCATATCAAAACTATTATACTCATTCAGACTTAAATCCACCAAAAAAAAACTCATTAAGGAAACTTTTTAATCTAGCCCAAGAAAGTTATTTATCTAAGAAATATCAATATCCTTCTTCTCCATTTAAATATTTATATTTAGTTATGTATTTTATCCCTCTAAGAAAATCAGCAACAGATTTTAAAGTTATGTTTCTAGAGAATATGAAAGGAAATATTTTAGATATTGGTTGTGGGAACGGCGATTTTTTATTATTTATGAAGTCAAAAGGTTGGGATGTTACAGGTATTGATTCCGATTTGAAAGCAGTTGCACAAGCTCAATCTAAAGGGTTAAACGTGATAAATGGATATATGTTGGATCAAAAATTTGAAGATAATAAATTTAATGCAATTGTATTATCGCATTTGATTGAACACCTTTATGATCCTTATAAAATTCTTACTGAGTGTAAAAGAATTTTGAAAAGAAATGGAAAACTTGTCATTGCTACACCCAATAATGCGAGCTTGGGACATTTTGTATTTCGCCAAAATTGGAGAGGTTTAGAACCACCTCGTCATATTAATATCTTTTCAATATCATCACTGCATAGTATAGTAACTAAAAGCGGATTGGAAGAAACAAGAATATTTACTATTCCTAGAATAGCTGCTGATATTTTTAGTAATAGTATGAAGATCAAATCTGGTCAAAAAAATATCCCTGCACCTAGAATGGCTACAGCACTAAAAATATTTGCATCTTTTTTTGCAACTTTAGAATCCTGGCTAAATATATTCTTTCCATCAATAGGGGAAGAAATTATTTTAATTGCAAAAAAGAAAGAGTAACACTTAATAGTAAATTTAATTTCAAAGTTCATGTGATATTAAGTAGTAATGGATGTTTAAAGGGTTTTGCAATAACTTAAGAAGTCATAAAAATGGTAGAAGTATCAATAATAATTGTTAATTATAACGGGTTTAATCTTCTTAAAAAATGCCTTTCAACACTTTATCAGTTTTCAAGTGGATTATCTTTTGAGGTAATTTTAATAGATAATAATTCTACTGAAGGTGATATAAAAGATGCAATAAAAGAATTTGAAAATCTAATCCTTATAAAAAACGAAACAAATCTAGGTTTTTCTCGAGCAAATAATATTGGACTTAAAATTGCTAAAGGTAAGTATGTATTATTCCTTAATAATGATGTTTTTTTTACTGAGAATACGCTAATTAAAATATTTGATTTTGCGGAACAACATGATGAGAATGCATTTATAGGTTGTAAACTACTTAATACAGATAATAGTTGGCAACCATCATTCGCTAAATTTCCCTCAGCTTTGAATTTATTTACATCAAATTTCTTTCTCTATAAGTTCTTCCCTTCTTCCCCAAGATTTAACAAATATTATCTTCAGAAAAGCGATGTTAAATTTCCAATAAATGTAGATTACATTCTTGGAGCATTCTTATTTGGTCAAAAAGATGTTCTGTTAGAATTGAATGGGTTTGATGAAAGGTTTTTCTTCTATGCTGAAGATATTGATCTCTGTTATAGACTTAACTTAATTGGCGGAGAAACTATATTCTACCCACATACTTCTGTAATTCATGTTGGTGGCGCCTCAGTAAAAAGTAATCAATGGTTTAAATTTAAGAATAAAGCAGTTTCTGAACTACAATTTTTTCAAAAGCACAAAACAGGATTAGAATACTTAGTCGGGATACTTAGCCACTATATGGGCAATCTAATCAGGATCCCGATCAGTTTTGTATTAGGTATAATACTTTTTGACAGCAGAATGATGAATAGGAGTTACTACCACTTAAAATTATTATTTGTTTATCCGAAAAATATATTTAAATAATTTTCAGCACTTTTTCAGGTGTAATATTTTTCATTGAGTTATGTGGACAAACTGGGATATAATAGCAGTTACAGTTTGGGTCAGGTTCAATAATTTTACCTCTACCATAAAGATAGAACTCGTTCTTGTTAAAAATGCTGTTAAAAATTATTACTTTCTTTTTTAATCCCATTGCGATATGCATTGCCATAGTAACTGCGGTCACGACAACATCACATTCATTAACTAAAGAAATAAATTTTGTGAGTGAAAAATGTCCAAAATATTTTGCACCACTTTCCTTAGCAAACATAAGATTTTTTTCATGCTCTTGTTCACCACCTAAAAGAATGACCTCATACCCGCTTTTCAAGAGTTTTGCAGCTAAATCAATCCAATATTCATCTGGCCATAGTCGGGAAGTCCATCTTCCACCGCAGCCAGTATTTAAACCTAATATTTTTTTTGTATGATCTAAATTCCAATTATTTTTTTGATTTGTATCAAGAATATATTCTTCTCCATCAAATTCATATTCTAAAATTTCAAATATTTCTTGAACGTAGTGTTTTGTATTTTGTTTACTGATGTCATCGAAAATACCAGTTATCCATTTGTGCTCTTCAGCCTTTGATGAAATTGGTTTGGCCCTTCCATATTCATCAATGGTGAACCCACTTTTTTTCTTCGCTTTTATCTGATTTGAAATAGATAGTGCTATTGGATCTTTGTCGAGAACAATGGACCAATCAAATTCAATTTGCTTAATCAATTCAATATTTTCAAGGTTGACATCCAGAGTACGATCAACCCAATTCTTGCTAAGTATACCCGGCGAATAGGTTAACCAAGTAATGTGTGAATTAGGATATACACTTTTTAACTTGCGCAGTATTGGTGTGGTTCTAATTACATCCCCAATCGCCCCTAGTTTAACAATCAGGATTTTTTGTTCTATTTTTTTATATTCTTTGCAATTTTCGCAATGAAACCCAAATTCTTTATGTGGATAACAGGGGATATCACCTTTAAAGTAAAGGCAGTCAGATTTTACTATCATTAAACTGATCTCATAAATATTATAAAAAAAATGTGCTAATGTTTCACTGCTAAAGTATTTATATTTACAAAGTTAATGAAATTATTAATCATTAGAATTAAGATAATTCTATTGTGCATTTTGTGAATGAATAAAAATATTTATGAAAATTCTACAAATAAGTCCTCAAATATCCTTTCCACCTGATAGTGGAGGAAGATTAAGTATCTATGGAATTACAAAATCCTTGCATGAAAGAGGACATGAGATAACATTTGTTTGTTATATCCAAGAAAGTGTTAATGAAGATATTAGTAATGAATTAAAGAAAATATGTAACCCTATCTTTATAAAGTGGGAAACCAAAAATAAAATTACCACAGCGATACATAATCTTTTTTCAAATATTCCATATAACATATCCAAGTATTACTCAGTCAAATTCGAGGAATTTCTGGTCGAGTACCTTCGTCAAAATCAAGTCGATATTATTCACATTGATCATCTTCACATGGCTTGGGCTATTGATCTAATTAAGAAAAACTGCAATGTCCCTGTTATATTGCGTGAGCATAACTTAGAAATGAAGATTATGCAAAGGTACTATGGGCAACAGTCAAATTTATTCTTAAAGTTATACTCTTACATACAGTTCAAAAAATTTTTATCTTATGAACCAACTATTTGTAAAAAATTTGACTGTTGTTTAATGGTTACTTTTGAAGATGAAAAATCTCTATTAAATCTGAATCCAGATATTAAAACTAAAGTAATTCCAATCGGTGTTGATGAAAATTTATTTAACTTTAAAGATTCAAATACTTTACCCTTTTCATTGTTTCATATAGGAACCCTCGACTGGCAGCCCAACTTTGATAGCTTATTGTGGTTTTGGAATGAAGTTTTCCCAAGTATTGTTGCAAAATATCCAAATTCAAAACTTTTTGTTTATAGCAAAGGAGTTGAACGATTAAAAGTTCCCAAAAGTTTAAAGGATAATATTATTCTTAAAGGTTATGTTAAAGATATTTGGGAAGAGATTAAAGACAAGCAAATTTTAATTGTACCATTAAGAGCTGGTGGTGGAATGCGAGTGAAGATTATAGAAATGTTGGCAGCAGGTCAATTAATAGTTACAACTTCGATAGGTAAGGAAGGGATTGATGTTGTTAATGGGCAACATTTATTAATTGCAAATTCAGCAGAAGAGTTTACTGATAGAATTATATCATTTTTTAAGAATGAATATGAGAAGACTATGTTCTCAAGAAATGCAAAAGAATTGATAAGAGCAAAGTATACTTGGTCAAAGATCGCAGAAGAGTTTGAGAATATATATATAGATTTAATTTATAAGAAATAAACTGAATTTGAAAATCCTAATTATCACACCAAGAATTCCATATCCACCGTATCGTGGTGATAAATTAAAAATATTTAACATTTCAAGAATTTTGGCAAAGACTAATGATGTACACATAATTACTTTCTATAGAAATAATAAAGATAAAGATTTAATTAAACCACTGCAGGAATTGGGAATTAGAGTTAGCTTAATTAAACTCAGACTTATTGAATCTTTAATCAACACCTTTTTTGCAATTTTTCAAACCGTTCCTTTCCAAGTAGCTTGGTATAGCTCGAAAAAGATGAAAAAAGGAGTTGAGGGTTTATTGAAAACCGAAAGTTTTGATGTAGTTTATTATCATCTCATAAGATCCGCACAATACCTTTCAGATTCTGGTGTAAATACTTCCTTAAATGTTATTGACTTTACTGATGCTGTATCTCTTTATCTTAGCAGGATGAGTGAAAAGGAAAAGAATATTTTTAAAAAATTATTTATTAAAAGTGAACTAAGAAGAATTGATAACTATGAAAATATTTCTGAAAAGTTTGATGTACTTTTCATATGTTCTGAAATAGACAGAAAATTCCTCAAAGAAAAAGGAATAAAACAGGATATTCAGGTACTAAACAATGGAATTGATACTGATTATTTTTATGGTGAACAAAATGACTATGATAGTAAAAGAATTATTTTTACAGGAAATATGCCGTATTATGCAAACACTGATGCGGCAATTTATTTTGCGAAGGAAATATTTCCTTTAATCCTTAAAAAAGATCCCGAAGTTGAGTTTTATATTGTTGGTCAACAACCACCGCACTCAATTAAACAACTCGCTTCCAAGAATATTTTTGTTACCGGTTATGTCAAGGATATAAAAGCAGAGTATTTGAAAAGTGCAGTCAACATTGCACCAATGAGATTTGGCGCAGGCACTTTAAATAAGGTACTTGAATCTATTGCACTCGGAGTCCCGGTCGTGGCAACATCAATTTCTATGTTAGGTTTACCACAAGAGTT
>JBDTRQ010000129.1:0-9562 GCA_039931535.1 Ignavibacteriota bacterium | reverse complement strand
TCCAATTTGAAAAAAGAATAAATTGAGGCAAAAAAATGATTGCTCTGCGTTCTAATTCTCTTCTTTGGAGACTTGCATAAACAGACATGCTGCTTTAATGACTTGTGGTATTCTTCTACTTTTCACCGTTTGTGATAGTTCGCTGTAATTTGTTCGTACGTTAATGTTAAATCGTTACTGACTAAATAAAGAACACCTTCAGTTTTGTCTGCGTTTTTGAAGACTTGCCTTATTAACATAAGCGGAAAACTTACTCCTTCTAAATGGATTTCTTGTTGCGTGTTCTCTTTGAGTTAGAGCGTGCTAACTGTAACATAGTTCCCCGAAAGTTTATCTTCTTTGCTTAGTGCTGTTATCCTATTTGTCTTTATGGGCAAAATAAAATCTCTTTTCAGTTCTTCTTTTACAAGCATCATATTCTCACTTGACGCATACCAAACATCATTGAGAACATATTTGAATTTGATATTATTTTTAATACTAATTTTTAGCATTTCCCGATACAGTTCGTTTTTTGTTTTCTCTCTAACTCTTTTTTCTTTCTTTGTCTTCCCATCAAATACCGTTTTTGTCTTTCTCACTAAATCAAATGATACCGGAATTTCTAAATCCTTTGCCGTAATACATAGCAGAAATAATATTGACGCCCTTTACTGTGATCATATTGCCAACAGATGATTTCGTTCTCATCCGTACTTGGCTTTTCTTCTATTGTGTCGTCTATGATTATCAGACCTTCGGCAGACTGTATTTCTCGTACTGTAGGTTTTACCAATTCCCAAAGATTTGACGTTGTAAAGTCTTCTGAACTTAAAAACCTTGTCACTTTATCGTGACTTATTTTACCTTCTGATAATACTGAGAGTCCGGTAGCCGTCGTATATGAAAATGAACTCATTAAATAATCTGTGTACGTCTCTAAGAGTTGCTTATTCATCATTAACCTTTTTTTCGTCTTTAGAAATTTAAGGTTTTTCTTTTTATCTGCGTAACGTGAGTTAATAACTTACATTTAAAAGAAAAAATAATCTTCTCAGATGTGGATACCGTATCACACCACAGAAGCAATTAGTTCGCAGATATTAAAATATTTTGTAAAGATCGATTTGAATCATAAATGTTATTCTGCAAGAAAATTCAGAAAAGTTTTTATAACATTCTTCATATCAAGATATAAAATTGATGCTTCGATTGTTCGGTATTTGTGGTCACGAACACGGCAATACGACCGATAAATATTATACCGATATTAATATCTAAACAATGCAATAGGTCTTAGATAAATTCAAACGGCCCAAAGCAAAAAAGAAAAAGCGAGTTAATAGTAGACTCGCTTTTTTGGGTCCTACAGATCAAATCTCTTATATAGTTGATCAATTTTTTTTATTTTTTTAAGCCTAATTAGCTCAATCTGGTAAAATTCATTTACATTAATCAATTAAAAAGCTTTTGAAAATGATTAAAAACGAAGGAAATAGGGGAGTGAGATTTCCGAATCGCGTTCCGTAGCCAGGCATTTTATCCAACCTATTTGGCAAAAGGCTGGTTAAGCTACAGTTGTATTAAAACGTGGTAATGTAAATTATAAAACATTTTAACCAAGCTTTAAAATAAGAAAGGGTGTCTTTGCAGACACCCTTAATTCTAATTTAAGTCAGAATTATTTTATTCTTGTGAACTCAATTCTTCTGTTCTTTTGTTTACCTTCTTTTGTTTTGTTGTCTGCAATTGGTTTTTCTTCGCCGTAACCTTTTGTTGAGATTCTGCTAGGATCAACACCTTTTGCAACTAACCATGCTTTAACTGACTCAGCTCTGGCAAGAGAAAGTTTTTCATTGCTCTTTGCACTTCCGTCGCTGTCAGTGTGTCCACCGATTTCAACTAAGATGTCTGTATAAGTAGTTAAAGTTTTTAATGCTTTCATCAGCTTATCTTCAGATTCTGGTCTGATTGTAGCTTTGTTTACATCAAACACAATTCCTTCAAGAACGATAGGAACACCAATTTTAACTACATCATCTTCAGCGTTTAGTGGATCTGTACCGCGTTTAACTTCGGTAAAGTCATCAACAGAACCGCCATCAGTATCTTTTACTAATGGATTGGTTTTGTGTTTTAATACTTCTTCAGAATCAGTTAAGCCATCACCATCGGTATCAGCTTTTAATGGATCAGTTTTGTATTTCATAACTTCATCACCATCAGTTAAGCCATCACCATCGGTATCAGCTTTTAATGGATTAGTTTTGTATTTCATAACTTCATCGCCGTCTTTTAAGCCATCAGCATCAGTGTCAACTTTTAATGGATCAGTTTTGTATTTCAAAACTTCATCGCCATCACTTAAGCCGTCACCATCAGTATCAACTTTTAATGGATCAGTTTTGTACTTCATAACTTCATCACCGTCAGATAAGCCATCACCATCGGTATCAGGATTTAATGGATCAGTTTTTAAGTTCAAGTATTCTTCACCGTCATTTAATCCGTCGCCATCTGTATCAGCATTCAAAGGATCTGTTCCGATTTTTTTCTCGTCACATTTTCCTAATCCGTCCATATCTTTGTCAGCTTTGCAGTTTTCACCTGTAAAGGTTAATCCTAAAGAAGCGTTTAAATAAGAATCCCAAATATCATCTGCACCAGATCTGTATGAATCAAGATCATATGTGGAAGATAAAGCTCCACCAAGAGAAAAATCTAATAACACTCTTTCACCAAGTGCAAATTCAGCACCAATACCAGCAGGAATTATTGCAACCCAGCCATCTTCGTCAGTTGCTTTACCACCAACGTTTGTTGGTTTTGTATCAACACTAAAGTTCATAACTCCGCCGCCTACATAGAAGTAAGGATTCCATCCTTTAACATCAAAAGGGGCAACTTTAAATCTTAAGTGAATGGGAATAATTGTAGTCTCATATTCACCGAAAGTTGTAACATTAACGTCATCAAAATATGCTTTGCCAGCATATTTTCCGTAACCGCCGTTGATTGATAATTCTAAAGCTTTTGTTAACTCGAATCCAAAAAATGCTTCACCTAACCAGGAAGTTTTGAACCAGTCGAAAGAAGTGTTATCATTTCCACTGAATCCTAAATTTGAAAATTCGTTTTCAGGAAATAAAATACTTCCGCGAATACCGAATTTAGTTCCCCAATCTTTAAACTGTGCGTAGTTTTGTTGACTCATTGCAACTAATCCTACTATTACGAACATGTAAACTAGTTTTTTCATTTTTTCCTCATTAATTATTGATATTGTTTACTAATTAAGACCAAAAATCATTAGTTACCCTAAATTATAAAGATAAGCATCTAAAAGATAAAATAATTATCTCGAAAGAAAAAGTATCCTGAATAATAAATTACTCTGTTAAATATTCTGTTTCAGTGGGAATTTCCGGCTTAACTAAAAGTACATCCTCTTTTAAAAGCGAAACTTGCCCAATTGGCGTAGCTTTACGTTTTGAGACATATTTTTTTAGAGTATATGATACAGGCACAAAACCTGCAGTTTTAGCTTTACTATGATATGCAGCAAGGGATGCTGTTTTCTTCAGGATATTCTTGGGAATAGCTTCTTTGGTATTTTCAACCCGCAGCACAACATGTGAACCCGAAACCGATCTGGCATGAAACCAAAAATCATTTTGCTTGGCGAACTTTGTAGTTAGCAAATCATTATTTGCTGAATCTTTACCAACATAAACGTGATATTTATTTTCAATTAAATAATGTTTGAATTTTGAACTTAGTTCTTCAGCCAAATTTGGTTTTTCTTCATCTTTAATTTTTAGTTCTTTCATTATTATATTTATATCCTCTATAGATGGATTGTTTTCTAATTGCTGTTGATTCGATTTTAGTTTTTCATATTCATTTTTTGTAATTGAATATAATTTACTTGATTTTTCATAATTGATTTTGCTGTCGCGAGCTTTTTCAAAATATCTGTTCGCATTACGTTTTGCAGATAGTTTGCAATCTAACTTTATCAGAATTTTATCACCCTGATTATAAATATCATCAATTTCAATTTCTGAAACCCCGTTTGGAATCGTATTTAAATTTATTAAAAGCAGATTTGCAATTTTTGAGTAATGCTCATCCTGAGAACCTTTTTCCACTACGATTATTAGATTGTTTAATCGAGAAGCATTTTTCTTGAGTTCTCGATCCAAAAATAAATTTATTTTTTTTAGCTTTTTATTTTTTTCTTCGTATTGATATTTTTTTATTAAAAAGTTATTAAATGCATCGGTAACAGAATCAAATAAATGCTTCTCCATTTTTGAAAATATTTTAAATGAATCGAAACCAATTTGCACTTCAGCATTTTGTTCATCTAAATAAACTGCGGAACTTTCTGTAAAAATATCCTGCAAAACCTTTAATAATATTTCAGAATCACTTTCATTATCAGATCTTCGCACCTTTACTTCATACTCAATTTCACGTCCAATAAACTGATATTTTTTTCGAATCTCTTCAATACTTAGATCTTCGATCAAATCAGAATCAATTATACTGAAACTATTATGATAAAACTTATTATCAAATTCCTGAGCAATGTTTATCAGATTTTCTTCTGTTTCGTTTTTAAATGATGTAAGTGTTTCGGACTTAAAAAAAAGATTTGTGTATTTGCCGCGTATCGCAAAAAATAAATCACCGCCGTTGGTTACGATTTTTATTATTCGATCATCGGATGCAATTAAAACTTGTTTGATAGTTTTGTTTAGAAGTGAGTTAAAAAATCCAATTGTATTTTTTTTAGCTCTGGAAAATCTGTTTCTGATATTTATAAAAGGCTCAGAATGATTTACAGAAACTTCAAGAAACAATTCTTCATTTCCATCTAACTCAATAATTAAACGATCTTTTTCCTGAGAAAAAATGTTGATGATATTTCTTCCAACCAGAATTGAGTTTAATTCAATTGTTAATCTATTTAGATAGTAATAGCTTTTATACATAAAATGATTTTCTTATCGACATGCAATCTAAATATTTTAGTTTTAAAAGTTAGCTTCCAGTTACAAATGTAGTTTGTTAAAAATTTGTGTTAATGATATATTTGAACCAATGAAAAAACTAATTGAATACCCATTAGTTAAAAAACTTCTTATTGCATTAGGAATTCTAATTGCTGTAATTCTAATTTTTGATTTTATTTTAATGCCGCTTTACGTTAGCGGTTCTGAAATTTACGTACCGAGTGTTGTTGGAATGACTGAAGAAGAAGCTTTTAAAACTTTGGAAGATGATGATTTTCATCCTTCAATTGCTGATACTTCATTTGGTGTTTCATTTGCGCCTGGCAAAATATTTTTACAAAAACCTGAATCCGGAAAACTTGTTAAAGAGGGAAGAACCATCTATTTATTTGTAAGCGGTGGTGAACAAATTATCTCTGTGCCTCTGTTAAAAGGGAAATCAGTTAGAGATGCACGATTATCTTTGGAAAGAATTGGATTAAAATTAGGCGAGATTGAGGAAGTGGCTTCAACACAGCCAAAGGATATGGTTTTTGATCAACAATTTGCTGAAGGAACAAGAATTAGAAAAGGGCAGATTGTTGGAATTTCAGTTAGCATTGGCAAAGGAGCGGGCGAAATTATTGTTCCTGATTTAATCGGTAAATCATTAACTGAAGCTCAAAGAGTTTTATCGGACAGCACGCTTACAGTTGGAAAAGTTAATTATCAAATATCCAATACTCTTTTACCAAATACAGTGCTTGATCAATATCCAGCGCCCGGTAACAAACTGAATTCAGGAAACACGGTTGATCTTTTTATCACAAAAGAAGGAAAGATTCAGGAACGTGTTGAATATCCAGAGGAGAATTAAATGAAACTTTTAGCTCCATCAATTTTATCTGCCGATCTTTCAAATCTTGCTCAACAGATTAGTTTGGTTGAAATGAGCGGTGCAGATTGGATTCATTGTGATATTATGGATGGACATTTTGTTCCAAATATTACATTTGGACCCGTTATTGTTAAAGCTGCAAAAAAAACTACTAAGCTTCCGATTGATGTTCATTTGATGATTGAAAATCCGGATAATTATTTAGAAGATTTTCGTAACGCAGGCGCTGATATTATTTCTGTTCATTTTGAAGAAGTTGTTCATCTTAATAGAACTGTAAATCGAATAAAAGAATTAGGTGCTAAAGCCGGTGTTGTGATAAATCCATCTACTCCTGTTTCATCATTAAAAGATATTGCTGAATATATTGATTTACTTTTGATAATGACTGTTAATCCTGGTTTTGGCGGACAGAGTTTTATTTCAAATTCCGAACGAAGAATTAAAGAAGCTGTTGAGTTGAAAAAATCTTTAAAAGTAAATTTCTTAATTGAAGTTGATGGCGGCATAAATAAAAATACAATACAATCAGTTGCAAAAGCCGGCGCTGATGTTTTTGTGGCAGGCTCATCAATTTTTCATGCAGATAATATTTCTGCATCAACAACCGAACTGAAAAATTTAATTACATCATAAAAATTAAAAATGATATTTTATTTAAAGCGGCTTTGAACCGCTTTTTTTATTTAAGTTTGATAAAACAAAACCCGTTAAATGATAAACGATCAATACAATTTTAATAACAGAATAATGGATTTTACTATTCCAAAAATAATGGGAATAGTTAATGTTACTCCTGATTCATTTTCAGACGGTGGGAAATATTTTTATTTAGATAGCGCAGCTGATCGTGCATTAAAACTTATTGATGATGGCGCAGATATTATTGATATTGGCGGCGAATCTACTCGACCGGGTTCTGATCCTGTTTCTGTAGCTGAAGAAATAAATAGAACAATTCCAGTAATCAAAAAAATTATTGGGCTAAGAAATGATGTAATAATTTCTATTGATACAACAAAGAGTGAAGTTGCAAAGCAAGCTTTAGATTCCGGTGCACAAATTATAAACGATATAAGCGGTTTAACTTTTGATTACAATATGATTAACACAGCAAAAGAGTTTGATGCTGCCGTTGTAATTATGCACATAAAAGGGAATCCTAAAACAATGCAGAATAATCCGCATTATGATGATGTTGTAAAAGAAGTTTATGATTTTTTATTAGGTCAAAGTATAAAAGCAAAACAAAATGGAATAGAAAAAATAATTGTTGATCCCGGAATTGGATTTGGAAAAAATGTTAATGACAATTTTACTCTGATTAAAAATTTAGATTACTTCCAATCACTTGGTTATCCAGTAATGATTGGTTTATCAAAAAAATCATTTATTGGTAAAACATTAAACTTGGATTCTGATGAGCGAGAAATTGGAACTGTTGTATTAGAAACAATTTCAATTCTAAAATCGGCAAGAATAATTCGTACACATAATGTAAAATATTGTACTCAAATAGTTAAATTAGTCTCACACATTATCTAATATTTATGATTGATCTTTTCAAAATAGGTTTTCTTACCATCACGCTTTCGGATGTAGTTGATATTACGATTGTTTCATTTATATTTTACAAATTATATACAATTTTGCGCGGTACGGTTGCAGCACAAATTATCATTGGATTATTGATGATATTTTTAGTAATCGTTATTTCAGAACTACTGAACTTGAGAGCTGTAAGCAAACTACTAACTTTGATTTCCGACATTTGGGTGATCGCATTTATAATTTTGTTCCAGCCGGAAATCAGACGATTATTAGTTCTCTTAGCTCGCAATCGTTTTTTCAAAGTATTTGCAAAAACTGAATCCCGCGAAGTTTCTGATGTTATTGCTGATGCAGCATTTCAATTATCACAGCATCAGCACGGAGCTTTAATTGTATTGATAAAATCATCCGGCATCAGAGGATTTGCAGAAACGGGCGAGCTTTTAAATGCAAGATTAAGTGCACCACTTCTTACCTCAATATTTTATCCGCGTTCTTCGTTACACGATGGAGCTGTAATTGTAAATAAAAATTTTATCGAAGCTGCAAGATGCACTTTGCCGCTTTCACAAGCCACAATAATTAACGGCGAAGTTTTGGGAATGAGACATCGCGCTGGTCTAGGAATCTCTGAACAAGCGGATGTAATTAGTGTAATTGTATCAGAGGAAACCGGAAGTATTTCTGTTGCAGAAAACGGCGAACTTGTTAAAGGCTTATCCAAGGAAGCTCTTAAGAGAAGGATTAACAGGGGATTGAGAGCACCCGAGAAAAAAGGATGAAAAGGTTTTATTGAACAGCTTAAAACAAAAAGTTAAAGTTTGTGCGGTTATTCCTTTTTATAATGAAATAGATTTTTTATCAGATGTTGTTTCTGAAATACTATACTTTGTAGATAATATTATTGCTGTTAACGATGGTTCAACTGATGGTTCAGAAAAAACAATTTCAAATTTTGATTCTGTTCAAATTGTTAATTTAGATAGGAATTACGGCAAAGGTTATGCGTTGCAAAAAGGTTTTGATGAAAGCCTTAAATCAAATTATGATGTTGTAATTACTCTCGATGCTGATAAGCAGCATAATCCTGCGTCAATTCCCGATTTTTTTTCTAAACTTGATAAGTTTGATATAGCAGTTGGAAACAGATTAAATGATACTAAGAATATGCCGTTTCAAAGGATTCTGAGTAATAAAATAACATCAGCACTTTTAAGTTTAAAAACCGGACAAAAAATTTTAGACAGCCAGTGCGGTTATCGTGCTTATAAAACAGAAGTTTTAAAAAAGGTTAAGTCTTTTTCTTTTGGATATGAAGCTGAAAGTGAAATGATAGTTTACGCCGCCAGAGCGGGATTTAAAATTGGTTTTGTAAATATTTCTACAATCTATGGAGATGAAAAAAGTAAAATGAATCCAATTAATGCTATACTCGGCTTTATAAAAATATTGTTTAAATAAATATGAAACGTAAATGGGAAATTGAAAAACTTAAAGACCCAAAGCAGTTAAAGAAAACAGCAAATATTGTTTTAAACAATCGCATTGAATCATTGGTGATTTCTATCAATAAATATTTTGATGTATTGTCTGTTGAGAGCCTGCACGATATTAGAATTGCTTTAAGAAGAGTTCGATATTCGATGGAACTTTTTATTGTTTGTTATAACAAGAAAATATTTCTTAAGTTTTATAATAAGATTCAATCATTGCAGGATTCTTCAGGCAGCGTTAGAGATGTTGATATTTCTTTAGAAAATATTAATTCTTTGGTCGCTGATAATCAAATTAAAATTGATTCTGAAATCATAACAAAAGCAGTTGAAAAGAAAACGTTATTGGAAGATAATTTTAGATTAGAATTGAAGAAATTTATTTTGAATAAATCATTTAATGATTTTTTAAAACAAATATCATAAAAGAGGTGATGCAAAAATGAAACTTAAATATTTCGGCCACTCAGCTTTTCAAATCACAACAAAAAATGGAATTAGAATTTTATAAAAATTTTCCCAACTTGTGTATATTAAAATATCACCAAAAAAATGTTGAATTATATTGGCATAAAGCTAAATACGAAAATAAATATAATTTTTACAAGTTGCATAATTTTAATTTTAATAATTTTTTAAAT
>JBDTRQ010000128.1:0-3207 GCA_039931535.1 Ignavibacteriota bacterium | reverse complement strand
GAAAGTGATTTTAAATTTGATATTGTTGGTCCAATTACTCGTTATGGTTTTGCAAAAGGAATGTGGCAGTTTATTCCGATGACCGCAAGACAATACGGGCTTAAAACAGGTCCACTAGTGGATTTAAATCAATACGATCCAATGGATGAACGGTTTGATGTATCTAAGGCAACCAACGCTGCAGCAAAATATATCAAATTTATATATCAAACCGAGGCGCAGGCTTCTGGATTGCTGGTAATTGGTTCATACAATTGGGGTGAAAATAATTTTAGAAGACTTGTTAATGAACTTCCACAAGATCCGAAGCAAAGAAATTTTTGGAACTTATTAGTTAAGTACAGGGATAGAATTCCTGATGAAACTTACAACTATGTTTTTTATATTTTTTCCGCTTCTGTAATTGGTGAAAATCCAAGATTATTCGGATTTGATTTTGATAATCCATTGTTAAACAGCCTGCAACAAATTAATTAAAAACATTTTATTGTATTTAATCAAACAATAAGGTTGAGAGATTGAAAGATAAAAAACAACTTAGCATAAGTTATTTCGGAGCAACTGATATTGGTCTTGTAAGAACGGAAAATCAAGATAGCTTTGGAAAATTTCCAGAAGACAATACCAATATGTATCAACCTAAGGGTGTACTTTTTATTCTTGCTGATGGTATGGGAGGACATACCGGAGGAAAAGAAGCAAGTCAAGTAGCGGTTCGTGTTGTAAGTCGTGAGTACTTTTCTTTTTCTTCAGATGTTATTACTAGCGCACTTTTGTATGCTTATAAAACAGCAAATCTTAAAATCAATCAGTCATCTCAGGATTCTCCTCAGTTCAGTAAGAAAGGCACTACATGCTCTGCCCTAGTATTAGAGAATGATAAAGCCCACATTGCACATGTTGGAGATAGCAAAATTTATAAAATCACCGATGGAAATATTATTCAACAAACTAATGATCACACTGAAGTTGGTGAAATGTTACGAAAGAAAATCCTATCAGAAGAAGAGGCTAAAAATCATCCTTCAAAATCTGTATTAGTTAGAGCTATGGGAATTGAAGCAGATGTTGAAGTAGATTTGATTGAGAATATATCAATAAATAGTGGTGACTGTTTTGTTTTATGCTCAGATGGATTGGGTAAAGTAAACACAGAAGAAATAAAACAAATTGTATTGAATAATTCTGAGGAAGACGCATGTAAACAATTAATATCTCTTGCTAATGAGAGAGGAGGACATGATAACGTAACTGTTGAGGTAATTAAAATTGTTGGTGAGAAGACAGAAAATATTCTGCCATATAAACCAAAAACAAAGGAAAGTAATAACAAGTGGTACCTTGTTTTGCTTTTAATCTCTATTATAATTTTGATGGCTGTTTTGGGTCTAGGATATCAACGGGAAATATTGAACTTCTTTTCAGCAAAGCATAATAATAGCATTGATAGCACGTTGATCAACGAGAATATAATCGCTCCTGATGTATCTGAAACGCTTTTCATAGATGCTAATAGATATCTATCAGAGGGTAAATTGGATAGTGCAATGGTATTGTACAATTTAATTCTTAATGATAATCCTCTGCACGTTAGCGCTCTTAATGGCAAAGAACAAGTTATTCTAAAATATATTCAAAATGGTAATCAACTAACTATCGATCATAAAGTTGATGAGGCATTATTAGCTTATAAAATGGCATTAGCACTTAATCCAGAGAATAAGGATTTAGCCATTAAAATAATTTCAATTCAGAAAGGTGGTCGAAACATCACAACTGAGGTTAAAAAGACAACGGATAATAACAATAAACAAAAAGTTCAAATTACCGATCAACAAATCTCGGATTCAAAATCAGATGCAGGTAGTCTGACTTTTTCGTCCATGGATTTAGCCGAATGGGATGCTACTGGATTGAGTAGTGAGGATTATAAATATCAGGATAATAAATTTGTATTTTTAAAAACTTATAAACCAAAAAAACTAATTTACAAGCAGCCAATGGAAGATATTGATGTAAGTTGTGAATTACGCATTGACGGATCTGCCAATCACAAAGCTGGTATTATTGTTGGATATAATAGATTGGAAAACGAAGGCAATGAAAATTATTATTTGTTTGCTGTTGATAATTCGGGTAATTATAAGTTATTAAATTTCCAAAACGGGAATGAGGACGTACTTGTTTCAGGTAGAAATCAAATTGACATAAATAAAAAAGTATTTAATCTTAAAATAAAATGTTTGGGTCCCTGGATAATGCTTTATAATGATAATAAACTATTAAAATCGTATTTTAATGATGGCTTTGTTAAGGGTAGAATCGGATTGTTCTCAGATTCAAATTTGCAGGTTGAGTTTGATAATTTAACAATTGGTTCTGCATTTGAAGAAAATAAAAATTGATTTAATCTTTCGGTATAGGTAAATGGATTCATTAATCGGAAAAACTGTTGATAGCTATCGCATATTAGAAGTACTTGGAAGAGGAGGTATGGGCGTTGTTTTCAAAGCTCTTGATACAAGCCTTGAAAAAGTAGTTGCATTAAAAATGATAGACCCCTTTCTTGCAAGAGACGAAAATTTTGTAAGACGATTTAAAACTGAGGCTAAAGCTTTAGCAAAACTTGAGAACGAGAACATAGTTGGTGTTTATGCACTAAGGGAAACTGAATCTGGCTTTTTCATGGTAATGGAATATGTTGAATCAAAACCATTATCAAACTACTTGCAGGAAAATGGTCCATTCAATCTTACTGATGCAGTATCCATAACAAAACAACTGCTTAACGCAATCGGACACGCTCATAAAGTTGGAGTAATACACAGAGATATTAAACCAAGTAATATCCTTTTATGTGATAATGGAAAAATTAAAGTAACCGATTTTGGTTTAGCCAAAGTGGTGGAACAAAAAGGACCGGCAAGTACAGTAACGCAGACAAGGGCTGGAACTTTATATTATATGTCCCCGGAACAAATAAAGGGATTAAAAAATGTAGATTCCCGCAGTGATCTGTATTCATTAGGAATGACAGTCTATGAAATGATTGCTGGACGTGTTCCGTTTGATAAAACTGATTCTGACTTTACAATCCAAAAAATAATTGTTGATGGTGAGATACCATCTCCTGTAAAATTTAATTCCGATATTCCCAAAAAATTTACAAAGATCATCTCTAAGTCTATTAATAAAGATCCGGAAAAA
>JBDTRQ010000127.1:0-5361 GCA_039931535.1 Ignavibacteriota bacterium | reverse complement strand
AGTGCGTTGTTCAGATGGAAGCATATCGCCAACAAAAGCTCTAAATGGTTCCATTGAAATATTTATTGATGCATCCATAATCCAAAGCATTCCGGCAGCAACCCAAAGTGTTGGAGAGTTAGGCATAAAAATAATTGCAGTTGAAGCGAGAATTGCACCAACTAAAAAAAATGGTCGTCTTCGCCCAAGTTTATTCCAGGTTTTATCGCTCCAATGTCCAATGATTGGTTGGATGATAAGTCCGGTAACCGGCGCAGCGATCCAAAGAATTGGGATTGCATCTATGCTTGCACCAAGCGTTTCAAAAATCCTGCTTACATTTGCATTTTGCAGAGCAAAGCCGAATTGAATACCAAGAAATCCGAAACTCATATTCCAGATTTGCCAGAAGGATAGACGCGGTTTGTTCATAAGTGTTATCGAGTATTATTAAATTAACAATGATTAAAAATAGTAAATCAGTTTTAATTTAGATAGTACAAGCAAATATTTTTTTTTGATTTAGTGCTTCTTTTGTGTTTTAGTAATTTTGTGGCAGAGGAATCTGCCACGAAAACACGAAGGCACAAAGGTTCACTAAGAAGGCAAAATGAATATCAACGAAATAATAAATAAGGTAACATCAACACAACACGCTGCATTTTTTTATACTCCGACAATTTATGGGAAGAGTGAGTCGTATCTTTTTTTAAAGCCTAAAGAAATTATCACAATAATATCACTTAGAAATATTGACGAAAGATTAAGCCAAATAGATAAGTTGATTGAAAAAGGTTTTGTTGGATACTCGTTAATAAATTACGAAGCTGGATATTTATTTGAGAAAAATTTAAACAAATATTTACCAAAGAATGAAAACCTGATTCAGTTTTTCATTTACGATAAGAATGATTTGATAAAAATAAAATCAAATAAGATTGAATTTGATAATTCAGATAAGTTTCAAATTAAAAACCTTAAAATGAATACTTCTAAAAATGAATTTCTAAAATCAATAAAAAAAATAAAATCATTCATTGAAGAGGGGGACACATACCAAGTTAATTACACGATAAAAGGAAAGTTTAATTTTGAAGGCTCGTATTCTGGTTTGTTCAGTAATCTAATTTTTAATCAATCAGCGCAGTACATATCAGTAATTAATAATTCCCAAGATGTAATCATTTCACTTTCTCCGGAATTATTTTTTGAGATTGAAAGAAGCAAGATCATTTCTAAGCCGATGAAAGGAACTTCAAAACGAGGTATTGAAATTGTTGTTGATTCACTTATAAAATATGAATTAGAGAAGAGTGAAAAAAATCGTGCTGAAAATGTGATGATTGTTGATTTGATACGAAATGATTTTGGAAGAATTAGTAAGTATGGTTCTGTGAATGTTAAAAATCTTTTTGAAGTTGAAAAGTATGAATCAGTTTATCAAATGGTAAGTACAATTGAATCTAAACTTAGAAAGAATGCTAAACTTTCTGACGTGTTAAAAAATATTTATCCGTGCGGTTCAATTACAGGTGCGCCTAAAATTAGAACTATGGAAATTATAAATGAACTTGAGAAAGAACCACGCAGTATTTACACAGGTGGAATTGGTTTGATTAGAAATAATAAAATTACTTTTAATGTTCCGATTAGAACTCTAACAATTAATAAAAAATCCGGTAAGGGTGAAATTGGTCTTGGTAGCGGAATCGTTTGGGATAGCATTACAATCGAGGAATACGAAGAAACAAAACTTAAGGGAAAATTTTTATCACATCCAGAAAAACCATTTGAGATTTTTGAAACGATGCTTTTAAAAGGTCGCAAAATATTTTTGTTGGGTGAACATTTAAACAGATTACAGCAATCAGCAGAATTTTTTCTTTTTAAATTTG
This sequence comes from Ignavibacteriota bacterium, assembly GCA_039931535.1. Classification (GTDB taxonomy): domain Bacteria; phylum Bacteroidota; class Ignavibacteria; order Ignavibacteriales; family Ignavibacteriaceae; genus IGN3. The sequence goes on along the minus strand of JBDTRQ010000127.1, from coordinate 3,487 downwards.
ATAAAAAAAATATTGAATCGCAGTTAAATAGAATCGCTAAGAATATTGATGCTAAATCATACCGGTTAAGAATTTCATTAAATAAGTTTGGTAAACTTTCACATTCAGTATCAATATTATCTGAGCTGTCTAAAAATATTGATATAATAATTTCAACAAATCGGATAAACTCAAAAAATAAATTTCAATATTTTAAAACAACTAATCGTAATCTCTATAACCGAGAATACAAAAAGTATTCTTCAAAAGGATTTTTTGATGTCATATATCTAAATGAACAAAACGAATTAGCGGAAGGTGCAATCACAAATATTTTTGTTTACAAGAATGATGTGATATCAACTCCGCCGTTAAGCGCTGGAATATTGAGCGGAGTTTATCGCAAACATCTATTAAAAAATAATTCAATGATTCGCGAACGCAGAATGCACATCAATGATTTAATTGAAGCAGATAAAATAATATTAACAAATTCAATTCGCGACGAAATTATTGTTAATAGGTTGTTTTTGGATGAAACAGAATACATAAAATTTGCTTTGTGATTAGCCTTCCAATCGTGTCTCTATAATCCGAATAATGCTATTTTGACAATCGTTTTAAATTACTATTTTCTAATTGAATTTTAGGAGAATATATGAAAAACAAGGAAATAATTTTTTTGATTGAAGAATCTTTAGATGGTGGTTTTGAGGCTAAAGCTGTAGGCTATCCAATTTTTAGCGAAGGTGATTCTGAGGATGAAATTAGAAAAAATATTTTAGATGCTGTTCGCTGCCATTTTGATGAAAATGAAATGCCATCATTTGTAAATATTAGATTTCAAAGAGAAGAACAAATCGCTTTATGAAAATTCCTCGTGATATTAATGCTAAAGATTTGATTAAATATTTAAGTAAAATGGGATACGAACAATCAAGACAAACCGGCAGTCATATTCGTTTAACTGTAAAAATAAACTCAAATTTATTTCACATTACTATTCCGAACCATAGTCCAATTAAAATTGGAACACTTAATAATATTTTAAAAGAAATATCTAATCAGTTATCAATTTCAAAAGATGATTTGATACAAAAACTTTTCTAATTTCTTTTTTCATAATTAAAATTAAAAGATAACAGTCGTCTGCTAATTATATCATAAAATCTTTCATAGGGAATAGTCTCCCGACTAATCCATGAATTCAATAAATAGATCCAAGAATATTTATTTTATTTTCCATATTTTGCAAACAAATAAATAATCAATTCGGAAATGTCTAAAGCTATAACAGAAACTTCTAAAAGGAAAAAGGAACACATTGAACTTTGTTTAACTGACAAAGTTTCATTCAATTCCAAGAAAAATGGATTTGATAAGTATGACTTTATCCATAACGCAATAACTGAAGTTGATATTTCTAAAATATCTTTTAAAACAAAATTCCTTTCTAAGAATATTGATTATCCATTTCTCATTTCCTGCATGACAGGCGGAACAGAAGAAGCTGAGCAGATAAATGAAAGGCTTGCGATAATTGCTGAGAATTTGAAAATCCCAATAGGTGTTGGAAGCCAGAGACAAGCAATTGAAAATAAAAATTATCACAATAGTTATAAAGTAATTCGTAAAACTGCTAGAAGCGTTCCTGTACTTGGTAATATTGGCGCCGCTCAACTTGTTCAATCAAAAAACTTGAAAGATATTTTATCTTTGATTGATATGCTGGAAGCGGATGCGTTTGTTGTTCATTTAAATCCTTTGCAGGAACTTTTGCAAAAGGAGGGCGAACCTTATTTTGTTGGATTGCTAAAAAAATTAGAAAAGTTAATTCAAAAATCTAAAGTGCCAATAATCATTAAAGAAGTTGGTTCGGGAATTAGTAAAGAGGCTGCAAAAAAACTTTTAAATTTAGGTGTAAGCGGAATTGATGTTGCAGGTGCAGGCGGTACAAGCTGGGCGGGTGTTGAATTGCTGAGAAATAAATCAACGCAAAATGATTTTTGGGATTGGGGTTTACCAACATCTTATTGTCTAAAAGAAATTTATCCATTAAAAAAGAAATACGATTTTACACTTATCGGGTCTGGTGGAATTAATTCTGCAAATGATCTTGCAATGGCTTTTGCAATGGGTTCAGATATCACTGCCTCTGCAAGGATTATTCTACAAACTTTGATTAAAAATGATGAAGAAGCAGTTAAAAAATTAATTGTAAATTGGTTCCAACATCTTAAAAAAATTATGTATTTAACAGGTTCTCAAAATCTTTTGCAGTTTAAAAAAGATAAACTAATCAAAAAGGAACTTTTGTTTTGAATTTAAATCAAGTAAAGAGATTCGCTTCCTTCTACGAAAAAGAAAGAAAAATAATTGATCAAAAACTTAAATTATCTTTAAAGAATAGAAATCCATATTCGCTTTATGATCCGGCATCATATATATTAGAAAGCAGTGGCAAGCGATTACGACCATTACTTGTTTTGCTTTCTGCAAACGCTGTTGGCGGAAATTACAAAAAATTTTATAACGCAGCTCTTTCTGTTGAGATGCTCCACAACTTTACGCTCGTTCACGATGACATAATGGATAATGCTGATTTACGCAGAGGCAATCTAACTCTTCACAAAAAATATAATTTAAATACTGCAATTTTAACCGGCGATATTCTTGCAGCTGTTGCTTATGAGTTTTTGTTAAAGGATTGCAAGGTAAATGCAAAGCAAGCATTGGATTCATTTACAAAAGGATTAGTTGAGGTTTGTGAAGGACAAAGTTTGGATACAGAATTTGAAACTCGTAAAAATGTTTCGCTTCCGGAATATATTAATATGATAGAGAAAAAAACCGCTGCACTTGCGCGAATGTGCTGTGAACTTGGTGCGTATCTTGCAAATGGAAGTAAAGATGATATTAAAGCGCTTTCAAATTATGGGAAGTTTCTTGGCATTGCTTTTCAAATTCAGGATGATCTTTTAGATATTACCGCGGATAAATTTGAGTTTGGCAAAAGAATCGGTGGCGATTTGATTGCAGGCAAAAAAACTTTTCTTTTTATTGAAGCGCTTGAAAAAGCAACAGGAAAAGACAAAATAGATTTACTAAAAGTAATTGCGAATAAAGGTATCAAAGAAAATCAAATTGAGTATTACAAAAAAATATATCAAAAGCTCGGTGTAATTGATGATGCTAAAGAAGCAATTCGCAGTTACACAAAGAAAGCTTTAAGCTCGATTAATAAGCTATCAAACAAAGGTAGGATTGAAATATTCCACTGGCTTGCTGATTCATTAATCAAAAGAAATAAATGATGATTGAAAAAACTGTTAAGATAACTAACAAGGCTGGGCTTCATACTCGTCCCGCAGCTACAATTGTTAAACTTGCTGCAAAATATAAAAGTGATTTTTTTATTTATCGTGATGGAATGAGTATTAACGGCAAAAGCATTATCGGTGTAATGACACTGGCGGCTGAAATGGGTTCTGATTTGAATTTAACTTTT
>JBDTRQ010000126.1:0-4863 GCA_039931535.1 Ignavibacteriota bacterium | reverse complement strand
CAAATAATTTTTAGAATACTTTGGCCAAACTCTATGCCTGCAATTATTACAATTGGAATTATAACTTTTATGGCATCCTGGAATGAAGTACTGTGGCCATTGATTGTAATCCGTGATGAAAGCCTAATGACGATGCCGCAGTTAGTAACTCTGTTTGCTGTGGGCGGAAGAGCTGATTCTCAATTAGGCGTTAAACTTGCATCAGCAGTAATGCTTGCTTTACCTATAGTGATAGCATATTTGTTTTTCCAGAAATATTTTATACAAAGTATGGCATCAACTGGTGTTAAGGAATAAAAAGATTTATAAAATGATTCAAAAATTATCAGCAAAATTATATCCTGATCCTAAAAGAGTAATACTTCAGTTTTTTAAACTGAAACCACAGAGAACAAAAAGAGTAATCAGAATGGTATTATCTCTTGATGAAAAGGAAGTTCATAAAATTCTTAACCTTGTTATGAAAGGTTTTTCAAGTAGGCACAAAAATTTCGAAGAAAATATTTTTATAAATTATATTAATGTTGAAAAATTTGTTCCATTTCCGAATCGTGTAAGCAAGAACAGGAAGTTGTTAATAGGATCATATTTTTCCAAAGAATATTCTTTAGAATCAGCTGCTCTTTTTAATCCTTCCATAGTACCCCATCCTGATCAAACCAATTTAGAAAAAGATTCTTTACGCTTTGTTATGAGTTTGCGGGCAACGGGTGAAGGACATATTTCTTCAATCGAATTCCGCGAAGGTATAATCAATAAAAATTCTGACGTTCATTTTCTCGAGAATTCAAGATATTCAAATTTTGCTAAAAGAAAGAACATACAACGTGATGAAATCTTAAATAAAAAACTTAAGTACACAAATAAATCTACAGCTGAAGTTAGAGATTTATTAGACTCAAATTATGCGTGTGCATTTTCCAACGATCAACCAATGTGTGAACGAGTCTTGTTTCCAAACTCAAAAATGGAAAGTATGGGAATGGAGGATGCAAGGTTTGTAAAATTTATTGATAAAAATGCTTTTACTTATTTCGGAACTTACACTGCTTACAATGGTAGAAAATTCAGAACCCAACTTATTGGAACAAAAGATTTTATAAATTTTGAAGTCGGTACTCTCCATGGGAATTCAATTAAAGATAAGGGGATGGCATTATTTCCAAGAAAAATTAAAAACAAATATGTAATTACATCTCGACAAGACAGTGAAAATATTTTTATAATGTTTTCAGATGATATTTATAGTTGGAATGATGCTAAGGTTTTAAAAACTTCTGAACATCCATGGGAGTATATACAAGTTGGCAATTGCGGATCACCAATTGAAACAAAAAAAGGCTGGATATTAATTACTCATGCTGTTGGTCCTATGAGGAAATATGTAATCAGTGCGGTGCTCTTGGATCTTGAAAATCCAGCTAAAATTATTGGTTCATTAAAAGATCCTTTAATAGAGCCGAATGAAGTAGAAAGAGAGGGGTATGTACCAAATGTCGTTTATTCTTGCGGCTCGATGACACATAAAAATAATATAATTATACCATATGCTTTTTCAGATTCTGCTTGTGGATTTGCGAAAATCGTTATCGATGAATTACTTGATAAATTAAACTAATGTAAAAATATTATCCAGAAGGTTATTAATTGAGAATAAATAAATATTCTAAAAATCCTATAATAACAAAGAACGATGTTCCATTTAAAGTTAACAGTATTTTCAATCCTGGTGCGGTTAAATATAATGGTAAATATATTTTACTCTGTAGAGTTGAATTGCCTATAGGTAGGTCTTCTCTTGTAATAGCAGAGAGTAAAGATGGATATGATTTTAAAGTATCTTCTAAACCAACCTTTACTCCAGAAGATCATAAAGAGTATTATGATTATGTTAATTGGGGAATTGAGGATGCGCGCATCACACAGATCGATAATAAGTTTTACATTACATACACTGGCTACTCAAAATTTCAACCATTGGTAATGTTGTCCGAAACTACTGATTTTATAAATTTTAAAATTCATGGTCCAATTTCTGAACCATCTAATAAAGATTGCGCTTTATTCCCTGAAAAAATTGACAATTATTATTGGAAAGTTGATCGTCCATCAGCAGAAAATAGGAGAGATATATGGATAAGCCGAAGTCCAGATCTAATTCATTGGGGTGGACATAATGTTCTTCAAGAACCAGAGCATGGCTCGTGGGAACAAGATAAAATTGGATCATCAAGCAACCCAATCAAAACTAAAGATGGGTGGTTAATGCTTTATCACGGAGTAAGATCTTTTGGGATTGGCGCAACTTATAAAATTGGCGTTGTACTTTTAGATCTAAAAAAGCCATGGCTGGTAATCGGTAAAAGTAAAGAACCAATTATTTCTCCTGATTTAGATTATGAACGTATTGGTGATGTAAACAATGTTGTTTTTTCTAATGGCTGGATTGTTGAAGATAATGGTGATGCAAAAATTTATTATTCCGGAGCTGATACAAATATTTGTTTAGCTGAAACAAATCTAGAATATCTGCTTTCTGTTTGTAAATAGTTTAAATGTCATGATAAAAATATTACGAAATAAAATATCTTTTCTTTTTATTCTATCATTCTTCTTGAACGGGCAGTCAGCATTTTCCCAATCAAATTTTATTGTTAACAAAGAGCATCTTGATTATTTATACAAAGAAATCGTAGTCGATGGACAGGAAATGGCTATCGTACACATTTATAGTAATGCACCAGATTATAATTATATTGATGATGATGATGAAGGTTATGCTTGTGTTGATGATGCTGCACGTGCAGCAATATTTTATTTAGAGTATTATAAAACTTACAATGATAGCACAAGCCTCAAAAAGTATTATAACTTAGTTGAATTTTTGTTGTATATGCAATCTGAAAATGGTTACTTCTATAATTTTATTTGGCCTGATAATACAATTAATAAAACCTTTAAAACAAGTGTTGCAGAGGCAAATTGGTGGTCATGGAGAGCATTGTGGTGTTTAATGGAAGGTTATGAATTGTTTTCAGATTCAGATGATTATAGAAGTTTGCATGTAAAGAAATGTATTTCGCAAATCATTAATGTGATTAAAAAAGATTTTCCAAAACAGAAAAATACAATTAAAGTTGAGGGAATTGAATTACCAGGTTGGCTTCCATTTCAGTTTGCATCAGATCAAGCATCTTTGTTAACAATAATCCTAACTAAATATTATGAGCAAACAAAAGATGAACAAATCTTAGATTATCTAAATTCGCTTGTTCAGGGAATTATGATGATGCAAATAAATGATTTTCAATGTGAATACAATGGAGCATTTTTAAGCTGGCAAAACACGTGGCATGGATGGGGAAATTCACAGGCTTATTCATTACTTAAAGCTTATAGTGTTTTAAAAGATGAAAGGATTAAAGAAAGCGCATTGTTAGAACTGAATAATTTTTATAAAAGATTGTATGAAATTGAGTTCTTGAATTCTTTTAGTGTTAATAAAACAGGATGTAAATATGAAATAATTGAATCCACTAAATTCAGCCAAATTGCGTACATAATAAGACCAATGATTTTTGCACTTCTCGAAGCTTACAATATAACATCCGATTCAAGTTATGCAATAAGAGCAGGTGAAATAGCAAAATGGTTTATCGGAAGAAATTCTGCAAAAGCAAATATGTATAATTCTGAAAATGGAATTTTCTTTGATGGAATCGAAAATGAAAGTTTGGTGAATAAAAATTCAGGAGCGGAATCAACAATAGAAGGATTACTAACGTTACTTAAAATATCACAAAATAAAATTGCGCTATCCTCTTTTCAATCAAAATGATATATTTAATTAAAGTGAAATAAGTGTGATGCTAAAAAAAGATGAACTTAATAAAAATTGGAAATTTTCTCTTTTTAAAAATCCGAATTCCACAAAAACACAAATTGATAAAAAAATAAAATCTGGGAAACATTATCCCGCTAAAGTTCCCGGAACTATTCATACCGATCTTTTATACAACAAACTTATTGATGAGCCATTTTATTCGGACAATGAACTTAAATTGGATTGGATTCCTGAATGTGATTGGATTTATCAAACTAAATTTAATTTTAAAGACAGCATAAAAAATAATATCGATCTTGTTTTTGATGGAATTGATACGATAAGTGAAATATATCTTAATGATATAAAACTCGGTGGCACTGATAATATGTTTGTAACACATCGATATAATGTTAAGAATATTTTAAAAGCTTCGGATAATGAATTAAGAGTAGTATTAAAATCACCAACTAGATTTGCTGCTAGCGAAGAAAAAAAATATGGCAAGTTGCCAGTCTCATTAAATTCAAGCAGAGTTTTTATAAGAAAAGCTCAATACTCTTTTGGATGGGATTGGGGACCTTCATTTCCAACATCAGGAATCTGGCGGAAAGTTTACTTAGAGCAATGGTCAGATTCAAGAATTGAGAATGTTACATTTAATACAATTAGCATTAATAAAATTTCTGCTGATGTTGAAGTAAAAATCAACGCAAAGGTTTTAGATAAAAAAGATTTAACTCTACACGTTTTATTATCAGATGGCAAAATAAAATATGAAGAAAAAATTCCAGTGACTTCATCTCATAGCCATAAAATTAAATTTAAAGTTAAAGAACCAAAATTATGGTGGCCGAATGGTGAGGGTGAACAGAATCTTTATTTACTTACAATTAAAATACTTTATCAAGAAAAAATTAAGGTTCATTATTCAGGCTTACCTTATATTAAAACCACTATTAGCAGATTAGTGGCAAAAGAATTTTCTGCTTTTTTAGGTCTTTCTATTTTAATTTCAGTTGTAATTTTATGGTTCTTTT
>JBDTRQ010000125.1:0-12817 GCA_039931535.1 Ignavibacteriota bacterium | reverse complement strand
TTAAACGGATTTGGATAATTCTGTTCAAGTGAATATTCCAATGGTATTTCTGCTTGAATATTTTCAACACCTGTTGGCTCTCCGACCATATTGTTATCCATCCAATTAAATCGATTTGAGATCCAATTTTTTAGATAAGCAATTTCTTCTTGATACGTCTGTCCCACGTAATAATTCGGCCAAACATAAACACCAAGTACAGGCCACTTTTCAAAATTTCTTGTCTTCGATTCATCAAGCAAGGTTGTTAAGGAATCGATATAACTATAGATCTGCTGTGTGCTTACCACATTGGTTTTTAAATTTTGCCAGCGTGTGTAAACTTTATTTTTAAATTCTGTATTATCGAATAATTTTCTCCACCAATTTGGAGTTAAGAATGGTTCATCAGAAGGCATGTTTTGATAATTGGTAAGATATTGTAGATGCCATCCATTTGTAAGCCATCCATCGTAATAATCTGCATTTCCAAAAGAGATATTAAAATCCCAAACTGGTCCTGCAAATATTTTGGTATTTCTGCTGTCTCTATCTTTATAAAGATATGTGCTCAATCGGTAAGCATCTACATTTTTAGCAATTTCATTTACGAGAAAGAAATCCACAAATGAATCTGTATCTATATATTTGGGATAACCCGTTAGTGAATCAGAAATATTACTGGCAAATGCCATCATAGTTTCAAATTGAAAAATTTTGTTTTGGATATAATCTTTTTGCTGCTGTACGATATCATCAGGCTTTGGATAATGATATTGATAAAATATAGAGAAAGGAGCCTGTGGATACGGCAGATAAGTTGAATACCAACCATCATTATTTTCTCCATCTGTTTTATCAATTTTTATAATGTATCCGCCTGTAAGTGCATCGCCCGAAATATCTGAAGACTCAAGTTTTTTTATGCTTATACGATTTGCATCACGTTTAACTTTTTCAAGCAAAACATAAACACCTACATATTCATTGTTCAGTACAACTTCGCAATACTTTGATCGGCTTGCGTATCTGCCCATGCTATTAGCAATTTTGTAAGCAAGTACATCACGCATTAAGCTTTTATCATTGTAGGGTGCAAATAAAATCCAATCGCTTTCTTCAGGAAATCCGAGTAGAGAAACATCAAGATCATTCCCCGCAAGGTCTCTTGTTTCAACTGAATATTGTTTTTTGGGGAACCACTGGGAAGTTGATCCGCGAATTTCAATTCCAATTTTTCCATTATAATTATTGTATGGATCAATAAGATTGTTTCGAACACCTTCGCCGTTATAAATTATTCCCATATCAGCAGTAATTTTATATTCATTAGGGATCTCTTGCCCATTTGTGTTGATAATAACAATAGGTAAGTTGGATGAAGTAAAAGTGATAAGAGAACCATCAACAGAGTTAAATGGAACAGCTTCTGATTGAGTAAATATTAATGGTGCAATAATGCTAATCAGAAACAATGATAAAAATATTTTTTTCATTTTAGTAAAATTAATTTTTTAGTACTTGTATAATTATCTGCCTGCAATCGATAAAAATAAACTCCACTGGAAAGGCTGCTTGCATTAAATTGAATTTGGTAGCTACCGGCATTTTTATATTCATTTAAAAGTGTTTTTACTTCATTTCCAATTATATCGAAAACTTTAAGTGTAACATTAGAAGCTATCGGAATCGCAAACTTGATATTGGTAATTGGATTAAATGGATTAGGATAATTTTGCAACAGTTCATATTCAGTCGGCAGGATTTCTTTTTCATTATCAACGCTTACAAAAATATCATTAATCTTTCCGGGTGTTCCATAGCCAATCGATGCTAACCAATTTTCACCGAGCGTATTATCTAAATCCGGATTTTTTAACGAAAGAGTTGGACCATTTCCATCCGGCTGAGTGGGCCAAGGTGAAGAATCATCATAAATCAATGAGTCCATAATATTCATCTGATCATCATAAAGTCTGATTAACTCACCGCTGCCGCTTAAACCAAATCCAACATTTCCAATTACATTTTGTACTTCAGGAAATAGAGGTTTGAATAAAGAAGTATCAACGGACAAAACTAAATAGGAACTAGAATCTAAAACTGTTCCCTGTGGAATTATAAAATTATGCGAATCATCAGAGTCTTTAAAAATCCAACCGGAAATATTAATTGCCGCACCGCAATTATTATAAAGTTCAATCCAATCATCTGTGTTAAAAGATAAAGATGGATTATAACTAATTTCATTAATAACAATTTTTGGTAAAGCATAATTTGGATCAACGTCGAATACAGCATTTACAACTATGTTACCTGTTACAGTATGAATAAGAGTATCTTCGGTTGAAATAATTGTACCTTCCCACTTAACAAATCTATATCCATTTTTAGGCTGGGCAATTATTATAATCGGAATTCCATTAAAATAATTTCCGTACCAAGAAGGTTTGTTTAGTAAGAGTGAATTAAGTTTTACACTTCCTTTTGATGTATCCGAGATGGAAATATAAACAGCCGATGATGCACCCAATCCAAACTTTTGAGCAAAGTGATTTCTCATATAAGAAATTCTTTGTTCTGCAAAGGTTCTCATCACTTGCACATTATTTAACCAGGTAGCAAGATCAAATTGATTCCATCTTTGTGAGTGCCTAACAATTTCTGGTTGAATGGTAGAAGCCATAGAATTTAATTTACTAATTACATTTGAAGATTTGAAAATTGTATTTGAAAAATCCGCAAAACAATTAATGAAATCATTCTTGAATAAGTCGTTAAGTAAAAGTTTTCTTAAAAATAAAGTTGACCAAGGCGGGTTTGGCCAATCTGGTCCGTTTGGTTCTAATGCAAATTGCAGAGTGTTATTTTGATATGCATTTGGGTCCCATATTCCGTATCCGAAATCGGTATCAAATAATATCCAACGCCATTTACCGTTTGTAGTTTTTTTCCAATACTTAATGTTACTGCCGGGCCAATCCTGATTATCAAAGTATATCTGTGATACATAATATTTAATAAAATCATCTACCTCCATCTTAGATTTTACATATTCATAATTAGAGGAAATAGCCATGCTGTTGTTTTCTATAAAGCTATATAATTCAAGATATTCTGTGCTATCCCCCTGAACAACCTTTCCAAAATACTCAAGTATATCAACGCTATCAGGAGTAACGTTATGATGCTGTTCAATGAAATGTTCATTCACTTTTTCACGAATGTTTTGGATACCCCAATACTCACCGTTGATAAATAAAACGGCAGGACGATAATCCTGTTTATCAATATCTGCTTCATCTACTAAACTGTTTGTAAACGCATCTCTGAACATTGTAGAACCCCAATCATTTCCGGAATTTCGTAAAACAAATGCTTCATATTGCTCAAAGGGAAGGTCATCAAATAATTTATAATTTAAAGTGCCTGTACCATATTGTCCGCGTGCAAATAAGGCAAAAGATTTTTGAGCGTTTCCCCTGCTCCATCCACCGAATATCTTTGCACCCATATCAATTCCAAAACCTTTAGAACCATCAGTTTCAAAAAGTTCAACGTGCACAGGTGTTTCCCAATCCTTCCAAAAGTTAGCTCCAAAATAAGGGAACTCTGTTTCTGCGCTATCACCAAGAGAATATATTCCATATTCTTCATCAAATAAATTACCCGGATCTGTAGAAAGAGAAACAACAGTTAATGAAGTATTAAAATTTATAAAGTATGAGTTTGTAACTGTTTTACTTGGCAGTAAACCTGTTCTAAATGCTTTAGTTCGCAAAACTTTTGTTGAGTTTATCTGAATTGGAACTGTGTATAAAGTTGATGTTTGTTTTGGTTCTGATCCATTTAAAGTATAATAAACATTATCATTAACATCTGATTTTGTTATAGTTACTGTTGGTGGAGCAGAATAAAATCCACCGCTTAACGAAATTGTTGGTACATTAACCCTACCAATATAGCCTTGTGTGATATTGCTGTCTCCCGGAGTTGCATCAGAAAATAAAAACCAATTGTTTGTTCCATCGGGTTGTCTTCCATAAGATATATCAGAACCAATTGTTCCAAATGTTACTTCATCAACCGTAATGTTTTGTGGATTTGTCAATACAACCGTTTCGCCTGTTGAACTTAATCTAAAGTTGGTATGCAGATATTTATTTGGCAAATCTAAAAGTGGATTTGCCCCTTGCGGGTCTGCCGGAACTACATTCATTCCCAAAGTTAAAAAAGGAATTAATGTAAGATCAGATGATCCAGTTCCATAATTGTGAACTTGAATTGCAAGAACATTTTCTCCGTTTTGTAAAATTGATTGATAATTCTCAATTGAATATCCGTTTGGTTTGCCGCCATAAACGATTAATGGTTCAGTATAAGTATTTGCCGATTGATTAAAAGTTGGAGGGATATTTACTGTCCCAATATTTGCACGAGCAATTTCAATCCCATTTAGATAGGCTACAAACGCATCATCATAATCCACGTGTAAGAATAATTTTTTAATTTGATTTACATCCTGCACGCTGAAAGTTTTACGAACATAAACTGAATTTACAGAAGCAGGAACAATTGTGGAATCATCATTATCTCCATATCCAAATCCACTTGGACCTGAAAGCCAAGATTGATCATCAAAACCTAAATTTTTCCATGCAACTGGCGGCTCGCTAGTTCCTAATCTATACTTCCATACATCACCCCAATCAATTATAGTTTCCCAATGCTTAACATATTCAGTTCTATTTTTATCGCTTGCAAAAATTAATAAATGATCTTTTGCAGCAATTGTTAATTGCGGCAGAACCCATTTATATGGTTTGCTTGCGTCATCGGTCAATCCATAATCAGAAAGATCAACAGGAGTATTTTCATCATTATAAATTTCTATCCAATCAGAATAATCTCCGTCTTCATCAGGTATTGTATATCCGTTTGAGGACATTAATTCGTTAATAAATACTTGCTGTGATTTTCCATCTTGAAATATAAATCCAACAAGAAAAATTACTGCTAAAAAAAAATTATACTTACCTATAAACACAATTTGATGCTTTCTACTTCAACATAAAATTTGAAGTTTGATTTTCAATCGTAACTTTAAACTCACCCGGTTCAACAATTCTTTTATTATCCAACCCAATAAATGATAAATGCTGTTTGTTAATTTTAAACTCAACAGTTTTAACTTCACCAGGATTTAGAAATACTTTTTCAAATCCCTTTAACTGCTTATTCGGCCGAGTAACCGATGCATAAAGATCTGTTAAATAAAGTTGAACAACTTCTTTGCCAGAAAGTTTTCCAGTATTTTTCACATCAATACTTACAGTTAGTTCATCATTCTCTGAAATTTGATCGGAACTTAGCTTAAGATTAGAATATTCAAAGGTAGTGTAACTTAATCCGTAACCAAAGGGATAAAGCGGATCATAATTATTTGTATCAAATTTTTCTATTGGTTTATAATCATACAGCGTAATGCCATTTGGATATTTGGGATAAGTAATAGGTAATTTTCCGCTGGGGTTTACATCGCCAAACAAAACATCTGCAATTGCATTACCGCCTTCCATTCCGGGTAAGAACCCTAATAAAATTCCTTTTGATTTGTTCGCAATTTCGGTTATAAGTCTTGGTCTTCCTTCAAGCATCACAAGTATTACTGGCTTTCCGGTTTCAATAATTTTATTGGCTAATTCCAATTGCGCTTTATTTAGTGTAAGATCAAAAATACTTCCGGGAGTTTCGCAGTAAGCCGGTTCACCAAGACAAAGAACAACAACATCACTATTTATTGCTTCGCTAACTGCTTTGCTGGTATTTATATCTTTATCAAAACTACTACCTTCAATATAATTCACATTTTGTGTCCCAATTTTATTTTGGATTGCTTCCAGCACCGTATTTTTTTCTTGCGGATAAAGTGATTCTTCATTTCCCTGCCAGGTAATTGTCCAGCCGCCGTTAAGAACTGATAACATATTTGCTGTTGGACCTGTAACTAGAATTTTTGAATTTTTTGAAAGCGGTAGAATGTTGTTTTCATTTTTAACTAAGATAATAGATTCACGTGCAGCATTTAAATTGTCTTTTGTAAAATCATTACTTGCAAAATCTTTCATCAGTTCTTTATTTGGATATGGATTTTCAAATAGACCAAGCTGCATTTTAAGAGCAAGTATTCTGCTTACAGCCTCATCAATTCTCCACATAGGAACTGTACCTTCATTTGCAAGCTCTAATAAATAGTTGTAAAAACTAAAATCATAAGGGACCATACTCATATCAACGCCAGCCATAACAGACAATCTAACAGCTTCTTTTGGTGTTGAAGCAACACCATCTCTGGTATGAAGTCTTTTAATATCTTCCCAATCGGAAACTACAATTCCTTTAAAGTTCAATTCATTTCTTAGAACCTCAGTAAGGAGATGATAATTTGCGTGTCCTGGAATTCCATCAACCTCTGATGAGTTAACCATTACCGATGGTGCGCCGGCTAATATCCCTGCTTCAAAAGTTGGAAGAAAATATTCACGCATCATTCTTTCGGAAATCCATGCTGGAGTTCTGTCTAATCCATTTATCGGAAAACTGTATCCAACATAATGCTTTAAACAAGTTGCAAGTTTGTAAGGAAAGCTAATATCACTGCCCTGTGCACCTTGTATATATGATGAACCAATTTGTGAAGCGAGATATACATCTTCGCCAAAAGTTTCCCACAACCTTGACCAGAGTGGCTGCCTTCCAATATCCATTACAGGATAAAAGTTCCATGTAATACCAGAAGCTTTTGTTTCGATTGAAGTTATTTCACCGCTTTGTTTTGCAATATCTTTATTCCACGTTGCTGCCATACTAATTGCTTGTGGAAAAAGTGTTGAGCCTTTAGTATAAGTTGCACCGTGTATCGCATCGATTCCATAAATTACAGGAATACCAAGACGGGTTTCCTTGGTTGCGATATTTTGAATTTTATTAATTATTTCATGCCAGTTTTCTATTGTATGTGCAACATCATAAACATTTAAGATTGAACCGACATGATATTTTTTAATTGCATCTTCAAGCTTTGCATCATCTAATTGCTGCTTTTGATTTTTTGTGCCCTGAACTTTTGAAACTGCTTGAATTGTAATCTGCGTCATCTGACCAACTTTTTCTTCAAGTGTCATTTTTGAGACAAGTTCTTTTACCTTAGCATCAACTTTTGTTGTTGTATATATCTGCGCATTAATATTTACGCTTACAGCAATAATGAAAATGAGTATAAATGAGTAAAGTTCAATAAATTTTTTCATAATAATCCTAAGTTTTAATATTTCAATTTTTTAAAGATATTTTTTTGGTTTGATATTATGATTGGAACAAATTAAAGGATCAAATTTTCCTATCAGAGTATAAAATATCATTTAATCAGATTCATTTTAAATTTTAATTAAGCAAAACCAATTTCTTAACTGCTCTATTGTTACCGCCTGTAAACACATAAAAATAAATTCCTGAGCTAAGTGGATATTTACTTAACGCCGCCGTATCAAGCTGTAACTGATGGGAACCTGATTGAGTAAGCCCTAAATCTTTAGAGTAGATACTTTGACCGATTGAATTGAAAAGCTCAAAACTTAAATTTTCAGATTTAGCTACAGAATAATTAATAATTGTTTTGCCGTTAAAGGGATTTGGATAATTTTGTTCTACTTTAAAAGACTTTGGCTCAATAACATTTCCATCATCAAGCAAACCTGTTGATACTTGAATAATTTCAATTCCACATATCAAAGCGTTATCAATTTTATCTGCAAATTGTATGTCCAAAATACCATCGATGATTTGAATGTTTGTAACTTGTTTAACGTATGCAGCGTTTTTTCCAACAAGCGCATAAATATCAAGATTTGTTATAACTCTATTTTGTTCAATGTAAACATCAAATACTCTGCTGCCAGCCGAGTCAAAATATTTTTCCGCAAATAATAACTTAACAATGTAATTACCATTTGGTACTCTTATTTTGTATCCAACCATTCCATATTTATCTGATTGATAAATCACATCATCATTAGTACCGTTTATTTGCAGGGTAGAAGGATAAACAGCTATTGATCCATCAAGAAAACCGAACTCTGTATCTTTGGACCATACAACATCAGCTAAATAATCTAATGCAGCAGGACCACCACAGTTTATCTTTGCAGGAAAAGTTAAAGTTTGAGGCATTATAATAGAGGTTGCTTTCGCACTCATGGTATTCGGGATTGCTTCATCATCTTTCATTGATAAAACAACAAGTGTTTTAGCAGAGGGAATTATTAATCCTGTAACAGAAAGTTCAACATTTTTTCTATCAGGTTGAAGAACAGCATTATTAATTGTAATTCCAGCAATAGCATAGTTAGAAATATTTTCAGCATCTGTTTGATTGAGTTCTTCTGAAAACATTACTAAAACTTTATTTGTTGATGCTCGTGCCCAAACTAATGCAGGCGGCTGAACATCTACAAACCCTGTATTTGTGCTGTTTGTTAAACATAAAACAAGTTTGCCGTCATTAAAGACAGCATTGGCTTGTATAAAATCACAGCCGTTTTCATTCCAAGTGTGAGTTGCTTTATCCCAACGAGTTGTATCCCAAAAATCAAAATCATCAGTCCAATCGTGCGTAAAATTATTTCCAGTTCCGTAAGTACCAGAGCCAGGTGTGTAAGCATAATAACTTACCCAATCATAATAAGCAAACGCAGGCAAGGATTCAGGATTTAATAGACCAGCCCAATTTTCAAAAAGCGGATTCCAAACATTCATCATTATTTTTTGTGCTCTGGTAAGAGTTTGAATATGCGCGCCTGTTTGTTTTAAAACTTCAACTCCATCAATAAACCATGTAACATAATCGGGTGTCCATTCAAAAGCATAAGTATGATAATCCTGATGAGGTGATGTTAGCATCGGTTGATGCCCAACATGGTTAGTTTGATTTGGAGTGATTGTATTGAATTGCACGTTATCGAAATATCGCCCCATAATTTCAATATCAATTTCATTCCAGTTTTCAATTCCCCCGCCGCCATCATAATAAGTAAAGAACGAAGCTAACATTCCATCACGATAAGCGGATTTCATTCTTACTTCAAATCTTCCGTATGTATAGGAAAGTTTAGTTCTGTATTCTGCGCCTTTAAATGTTTTGCTTAGAATATTTATTTGTGCAGAAAAGCCAATAACAAAACAGTATAACAGAATTAGAATTTTAGTTTTCATTTTATCTTTCTCCTAACTTAAACAAAAGCCCTCCTCAAAAAGGAATAAAGAAGAGGGCGTCTGTTATGATCAGAAACTAACTGAAAGTGTAAACTTCTGTACATCAGAAAATCTTCCGAAATCCTGATAAGCGTAATCAATTTTAAAAGCTACATTTCCAACTAATAATTGTTTAACACCAAATCCAAAAGAAAAAGTTTCTTCCGAGTCTTCAAGAAACAATGATTTGTATCCGCCGCGTATAAATAAAAAATCATTGTAGGCATATTCAGCACCAACATTTATGCTTTCATAATTATCGCTTGGGTGCATGGCATCTACAGCTACTGTTAATTTATTCATTTCTGTTTTAATAGGATCGTAAGCAACACCAACTCTAAATGTTAGTGGTAATGACCATGAATTAGTTTCGAGATAAGCAGGAATCTTATCATTATTACCGCCGTTTACTGGGTCAAGATCGTGCAGCACAAGATTTGAATTTCCTAAAAGCTGCATTGAAGTTCCAAAATTTGAAATTGACATCGCAAGAATTGCATCATCAAATGGAGTTACATATTGAACTCCAAGGTCCATTGCAAATGCGCTTGCGTCCATTCGCCAAATACTTTCGTAAATAAATTTAGGACTAAAACCGATAGAGAAATTATCTGTTAACTGAACTGCATAGGCTAAACTGAATGCAGCCTGTGTGGCTGAAAACTTTTCGCCTGTTCCTTCGGGATTAGGAATTGTGGTAACATTCATTTCTCCAATATCAGAACCTGTATAACTAAAACCAATTGTACCTAATCCACCCAAATTATAGCTTGCAGCTAAGTAGTTGTATTTAATATCCGCAATCCATAAAGTGTGATCGAACGAAACATTTATACCTTGCGCTTTAGTTAAACCTGCCGGATTCCAATAAATTGCACTTACATCATTTACAACACCAACAAATGCGCTGCCCATACCAATTGCTCGAGCGCTTTGCCCTATAGAAAGGAAAGGTGCAGCGGTTGTTCCTTTTTTGGATACATCCGATTTAAAGTTTGATTGCGCATAAAATTGCGGTAACATCAAACTGAACAACATAAAAATTATTAATACTTTGTTTTTCATTTTAATATCTCCGCTATTTAATTAAAGCAAATTTGCCAATATGTTCACCAACTCCAGGAGCATCAACGTGATAGAGATAAACTCCGTAAGCAGCATCCATTCCGTCTTCAGTAACAAGATTCCAGGAAAGTGAACCATCGGAAAAACCGGAATCCTTTGTTAGTGTTTTAATTAATGCACCCGCAATTGTGTAGATACGCACTGTGCATTGTGCAGGAAGATTTATGAAATCAATTTTTCTTTCGCCTCTGCCAGATGAGTTGAGATTTCTTGACTCCCATGTTGCTGCACCTAAATATGGATTAGGAACAACATTTATTTTATCAAGGCTGTTCTTTGCAGATGAGTTATCAACTCTTACAGGTACTGTGGAATAACTAAAATAATCGCCTGTCTTAAAACTTTTTAGCGTAGATATTTGGAACTTATCACCCGCAGCCGGTTCAACCGGTGTTTCGTTTGGATTGATTGGAAATCCATAAGTAAGATTCCATGCAAAACGAAGATTACTTGTATTTATGATTCCATCTTTAAATTCAAGAATTTGAATTGTATCGCCAACAGTTAGTGATTGTGAAGCATCAGCATCAAAAACTGCCACCTTGGAATATTTGTTTTCAGTATTGTTCCAGATTTTAAAGTTTACAGGAAATTTTCTATAAAATGGAAGAGATAGTAAATAACAAGTATCCTGCGGTACATCAGAAAAAGTTATTTCATAATCTGCTGGCCATCGCACACCTCTGATAGCAGTTTTATTTTCAAAAACTGTCATCGTCAAATTACTATTACCAATTAACCAGCCTGTTGATGAATCAACAATTGAAACAGTTGTATCGTTAAGAATAGTTAGCGCCATGCCATCAAATGGCTGACTTACTCTGCCTTCTCCAATATTACTGCTGTCTTCATTTACAACTATTGTATCTATTACGTTGTTAAAATTTCTAATAACATCATACGATAATGTCTTGTACAATGGATAATCATCAGTTGATTTGAACACTATGTTATATTGCGCACCATCTAATATTACTTTAGGATTTAAAATATTAACACGCATTGATCCTGTGCCAACACCTGATGCAAGATGTTTTGTATCACCAACAATTTCAGGTGGTACATAACCCGCCACTGGAGAATTTGGAACTACCACAGCACAGTTAATATCAACAAACTGAATATTGCCTGCATAATCCTGCTGGATAATTTTTGTACACTCAGTTGGCTGTAGTCCTCTTGTTCCTCTGTTTGGATCGCCCATATCATAAGAGATGCAAGCGTAATAATATGTTTGTCCGTTTTGCACATCATTATCGACGTAAGAATGTCTTAAACCTGTATTATCACCTCTCCAGAAATGCGCGCCGTTTACTCCAACCGGATCAGGACCTTTAATGCTGTCTATAAGATCATATCTAACAAGCGGCTTCCAATAAACTGGTGAACCTTTTGAATCAGTTATAATTTTAATATCATTAAACTGTGCTTCAGTGCTGCGATAAATCATATAACCTTCAAAATCTTTTTTTGCACCTTGCGTTGGATCATTATTTTCAAAACCCATAAATGCATCGCGGGATTCTTCGGCTATTTTATTCCAATAAAGGAAAACTTGTTTATCACCTGTAACTGCAGTTAAAGTAGGTTTTAAAGGTGGCTTGGAGAAATTATAATTTGCATTATAAATTTCTTGCACAGTTTCTTTGTTAAAAATTATTTCTTCTAGATCTGCACCAAACAACAAAGCCATTGAAAATCTTTCGCGTAAACCTTGATTAAGAGGAAATGGTCCCGAAGCAAAAACCATGCTAATATTAGCTCTTTGCAGCGATGTATCAAAAACCGCAGAACTCATTTTTAACCACATTGATTCATCATCCTTAGCCCAACCTCCGCCTGTGCCGCCCTGTCCTAATCTATAGATTGAAACTGCTGTTAAACCTATTTGATCTGATTCATCTTTGTCTGTTTTATCAAAATTTGGTTCACCATCTGTTGGAACACCATCACCTTCACCTTCATCAGGTCCCAAGTATTGCGGGTCAAATGGTCCAACGCCATCTTTACCAACATCGTTATTTAAAGGTTCATTTTCTTCGGCATCCCAAACACCATTACTGTTCAAATCTGTATAACCAACCCAATCTCCATCATTATCAATTCCATCATCTCTTCTTTCATCAATCATTGGAACACCATTAATATCAAAATCATCATCATCATTTATTCCGTTTGTTGCATTACCGGGACTTTCCAGATATGCATATCCATAATAACCTGTTAACCATGCACCTGGCTGTCCAAGTCCATCATCATCAAAGCAGTATGCTAAATCTAATATCTTATCAAATGATGCATCATCATCTTCTGAATCATTAGTTCCACCAACACCGCAATCGGTATAGAATCCAAAAAATGTTTTTGGATAGGGGATCCGTGTTTGTCAAGCCAGTGGATCAGG